>NZ_JBHYKH010000029.1:33806-36643 GCF_042741275.1 Streptomyces sp. NPDC058964 | reverse complement strand
TGCACAACCTCGCCCTCGCCGGATAGCCGAACAGGCGGCACTGCAGCCGCCCATGCCACTCCCGACTCCAAGATCGTTACGGGACAAGCCTTAGTCGACGATAGCGAGTTCCTTCGCGAGGCACTGCCAGCGTGGTGGAGGCCGGTGGCAGCGAGGCACACGCGCGCCTGGGCGGTCAGCGCACCCGGCGTCGTGGCTGACTGTCGTCGGCTGAGGTTCGTGCCACAACCGTGCCAGACGCAGGGGTCAGTCACGGTCACCACCGGTGACCCCCGGTCGAGTAGCCGCCCGCATCCTCGGCCGACGAAGACGCAGCTCAAGCTCGAGATCACCCAGCCTCTCTCCTAAAGCGGTACTCAGCTCCCACCCTGCAGTGCGCTACTGATCTCCAGAAGGCACCCCTCGGGCAGAGCGAAGGCGTTGCTGGGGTTCCGGTAGGAGTGCCCACCGTCGTTGATCCAGACGCCGTCTGCCAACCTCCACCGAGCGGGAGCCCATTGGCCCTGGTTCTCAAGGAGCATCCTTGCCACCTCGGCGGGCTCTTCGATCAGGGTGAGAGCATCGAGCGCAGTGGTGAGAGCCGCGGCTGCATCGTCGGGAAGCAGCGCGTCGCCGAGGGTGGGGAAGAGCAGCAAGAGACGGGCGTCAGCATCACCAATGCCTTCTGTCACCGGCTGCCGCGCAGCGGACAGCAATTCCGGCCAGGCCATGCCGGGCCCCATGAAGTGACCATCGTCCACGGCGAGGGTTTCCGCTTCGGGCCCAGCCGGCTGATGTATCAGATGGTCCACGCCCCATTCGCCCACGAAGTTGCGGTAGACGACGTAGATGGTGTGACCGGAGCGCAGCGGCACGCTGAACACCGGTCACGCATGCTCGGCGGACAGTGCGCGATACAGCTCCATGGCCGCATCCCAGTCAGCGCCGAACGCGGCTCGCTGTGCGTCCTCCCCACGCAGGCAGGAGCCGAGGTGCATGGGCCAGAACAACGGGTCGTCCAGGTAGGCGCCGCCCTGGACCAAGGGGCCGCCTTTGTATTCGGGGATCTTGAGCACCTGCAGATGATGGCATGCGGGGCAGCCACGGCGTCAGGAGCGAGGTTCGGCCCTCTTCCGTCTCAGTTTCCGTCTCATTCAGCGCCGTTCGCGGACGTTCAGACGAGACCGGAGCCAGTAGCCGCTAGCTCAACCGGCCGCCCATGAACGCAGGTGAACGGCCCCATCCGTGACCCCCGAGCCCACCACCACAGTTGCCGCTGCGCGGAGCAGTGCGCCTTCCACAAAGGACATGTGCCCGGCAATCTGCACTGGTCCGCACAACGGTCGAGACCGGGGGGTGGGAGACGTGGCTCGTACACAGTCCAGGTGTGGAGCGCTCACGGAGAAGGGCACTCGGTGCCGGCGACTGGCGATGGTCGGTGCGTCGCGATGCAACCTGCACCGTGGCGAGTGGTCGTTGTACACCATCGAGAAGCGCAAGGAAGCCGAACGCAAGACGAAGCCTGTGTGAGGTGACATCCATGGCTGACATCAACGACAGCGGACAGCAGCGGCGCGGTGCGGTCTGACACGGCCACGGCCGCCCCGCGCAGGACGGGTGGACAGGCGGTCAGACCGAACTCCTAAAGCGGTGCTCACCAGGCTCGGCCCTACCGCGGGCGTGCCAAGTAAGGTGCCGCTCATGACCACTTCTCCTGATCACGTCGACAGCAGAGAAGACCTGGCTGCCTTCGTCCGTGCCCTCCACCGCAGCCACACCAAGGAGGGCCACTCATGGGAGAACTCGGACCTCACGAGTTTCCTGGAGGCGCTGGCGGCATGGATCGACGACGCGGACGGCTGGTACAGCAACGTCGGCCGCAACCTGCCCGCCAGCGGTGACTGGAGCTTCTTCGCAAGAGCTCTACGAGCTGCGACCACCTACGAGTAGTCGGTGGCTCACGACAGACGCGCAGAGCGGACGGCCACGCCCGTGCCAGACACGTGCCAGATCGTGCGGGGAACCACGAGGAATGACGGGGACCAGACCGCCGCTCAGTCAGGCCCCGCGCCCGCTCCGCCGCAGGTCAGCCAAGCAGCCTCCCACCGAGAACCCGAGCTTCCCAAGCTGAGCGCGTGGCGGGTCGCTACGCACCGAGCGGCCACATAACCCCTATTTCTAGGGTGCGTTGCCTTCGGTATGTCAGCTGCTCGTCTCCGGGCCCCAGCGCTCAGGCCCCACTCCGCGCCAATCGATCCACGGTGACTCCGCTGCCTCTGCCGGGTCGATCTCCAGCCCGGCTCGGCGGAGGAACTCTGCGACGTCGGCCACGTTGTGGGCCAGGCCGAGGATCTCGCCGTCCACGCGCACTCGTCGGCCGCCTGTGGGTGACGGTGGATGGACGATCACGCGGATCGGACCGGACATGCCTGCAGGATTATCTGGAACATGCGGCCTCGCATTCCAGCGCGTCATGGATGAAGCCGCCCACTCATGTGTCCGTCTGGCCGTCCCAGGTCACGCAGTTCCCACCATGCTGCGGGGCTTGGGCGCCGTTGCTGCCAGTAGGGATGGAAGTACAGCTGAGCCGACAGCCGGTACAGACGCCGGCGCAGCTCGGTGCGACCGGGCCGCTCGGCGAGCTGCCGGTACGCGGCACTCCACTCCTGCTGCGCCTGGGCGAGGTCGTCGGGGAACGATCGCATGGCCAAATTCAAGCACGTGTTCGATTTGTAGGTCCATTGAAGGTGCTGCCGGGCGACGTTGTCGCGGCACGCTGTCCCGTGCCACTGGATCTTGACCGTTTGCCATCGGACTTTGACGGACGCGAGTTTGTGTCATCGGAGTTTGATCACCGC
>NZ_JBHYKH010000029.1:0-33796 GCF_042741275.1 Streptomyces sp. NPDC058964 | reverse complement strand
TTTTTTTGTTATGGGAGTTGTCACACCGATGTACCGCTAAACCGCCCACCTATGGTGCGCTTATTCGCTGACCTGCACTTATGTGCAGCGCCTCGTAAACGTGCAGGTCAGAGCGTTGAGATCGTCGTGCAGGCTGCTCGATTTGTGGGGACGGTGGGGTCAGGAAGGCTTGACCGCCGAGACCGGGGTGACGGTCACCTTGTTGTCGCACTCGGCCCACACCCCGTCGTTCAGGGCGACCTGGTGCTTCCCGGAGTGCGGCAGCCCGATGACCATCGTCGGATACGTCACCGGGTCCTTGCCCGACACGCAGTAGCCGTCGGCCTCCCCCTGGACCTGGACGAAGGTCAGCTTCACCCACGCCTTGCCGTGCGGCCGGACGGTCACGGTGGCCGCCCTGCCGGTGGGGGTGACCTTGAGCGGGGTGTTGTGGGCGGGGGAGCCGTTGCCGGCGCCCGCGACCGTCGGATGGCCCTTCAGGACGCACGTCCTCCGGGAGACGTTGGTGAACTGCACGACTGCCGCCCCGGTCCCGGTCCCGACGGGCCGGTGGACGGCCTGCCAGGCGCTGACCTGGAGGGCGGAGGCCGGGCAGGCGGGCGGCGGGGTGGAGGTGGTGGTGGTGCTCGCCGCCATGGCGGTGCCGGGCAGGATGCCGGTCACCGCCGCCGCGACGGCCGTGACCGCCGTCGTCGCCAGAGCCGCCCTGCGAATGCCGTTGCTGTGCCGCATGCTGTCGTCCCCCTGAGTCGTCTCGTCCGCGGGTTTCGGTCGTCGGTTGTTGCCCCGCGGTACGTGTGGTCGTGGTACGTGAGTGCAGAGGGGCGGGAGATCGGCAGGGTTCCGTGCGGCCACTACTTGTGACGGAACGGTGACGACAGGCTGCACCCGTGCAGATGGCTGTCAACGCAGACAGGAGCACCTCCAGCGCGCCATGGGTTTTACCACGCCCCCGGCGCGCACCGAAGGTGCGCTGAGTCGCTGACCTGCGGTGATCAAACTCCGATGACACAAAATCGCGTCCGCCAAAGTCCGATGGCAAACGGTCAAGATCTAGTGGCAAGGGACAGGCCTCGGTAGGGAGCGCAACCCGTGGACGATCATGTCTGGGGCAGCGAATCCTGAGTGAAGCTCGGGCCGTCTGTGGGCCGTCCGAGGCCGCTCGGCAGTGGCCAATGACGACCAATGACGACCACTCGGGCGTACCGGAGCGCGGCCCTGACCAGCAAGAACCCAGCTCACCAAGATCCCCGACAAGACCCAGGGCAAGAAGAAGTAAGCGGGCACGAATATGTCCCTGCCTGAATACGTGGCGTCGCTCAGCACCAGCACCTCGCCGGGAGTCGGCACGCCAGGACATAGGCATCGGCCGTCCTCACGATGTCTTCGCCGTTCAGCCGCTGCGCTCCTCTGCGACGGCGATCGTCCGGCGCAGCAGTTCTCGGGCCGCCGCCAGGCTGGCGGCTCGACGGTCCAGGTCGTTCAGTTGGGCACGCAGCTGGTCGAGGACACCAGGGCACGGGCGCAAGGTGGTGCCGTCGGCAGTGCAGGGGAGGACCCGGCGAATGATGCGTGTGGGAAGGCCGGCGGCGAGCAGGGCGCGGATCTGGCGCACGGTTTCGACGGTTTCCTCGGCGTAGTCGCGATAGCCGTTCGCGCGTCGTTCCGACCGGATCAACTCGACGCGCTCGTAGTAACGCAGGAGGCGTTCGCTGACTCCCGTGCGGCGTGAGAGCTCCCCGATCAGCATGTCTGCCCTTCCACTTGACCTTCCAACGGTGTCAGGGCGCAACGCTGCTCGGGCCGGTCGCATTCCGGGCCGGCCACCTCGCACAGGGAGAAAATGATGATCATTGACGCGCACAGTCATGTCCACGACCCGGTTGAGGATCACATCGCGCTGCTGGACGACGCTGGAGTGGATCGCGCAGTCCTCTTCAGTACACGGCCGCACCCGGAACGGGCCACGGACCTGAAGACGTTGCGTCGCGAGATGGCTGTTCTGGATAAGGCGATCGGGGGCCGGGCGAACGGGGTCGAGGGGTACCGGACCGCGTGGCGAGAGCTGGATACGGTACTGGCCGCCTACCCTCACCGTTTCATCGGCTTCAGGAGTGTGCCGCTGGACCTGCCGGCAGATCGGATCGCCGAGATAATCGACCGGGACGTGGTCGGGCACGGCCTGCGAGGAATCGGGGAATTGACACCACCTCCCGGACGGGCAGACCTCATCGAGCCGGTGTTGCGAGCGGCGGCGGACCACGGCGACCTGCCCGTGGTCGTTCACGGATTCGCACCGACCACGGCGGACGACCTGCGGACTCTGGCCCGTCTGGCGGCCGGGTATCCGACCGTGCCCCTGGTGATCAGCCAACTAGGGGGGCTGAACTGGATGGACGCGATCGAGTTGGTCCGGGATACCCCCAGCATGTTCCTGGAACTGTCGACGGCCCACCTGATCTTTGCCGTCCGGCTGGCCATCAAGGAGCTCCCGGACCGGACCCTCTTCGGCTCAGACGCCCCCTACGGAGACCCGGTCCTCACTCGCGCGACCGTCGAGCGCGTCACCACACCAGGTGAGGTACGGGACATGGTGCTGGGAGGAACGGCCGCCCGGCTCCTCCAGCTCACCTGAGGACTGTCCCGCACGAGGCAGCGCCACGTCGTCCAGAGCCGCCCTCAGCCGTATCCCTCGGCACGGCGGTGGTTGCTGTACAGCAGCGAAGTGCAGCGAAGTGCAGCGAAGAGCCGCGGTACGCGGAACACCTCCCAGTGGAACGATCCTGAGTCGCTCGCCGTCGAGGCGCTGCACATAGCCCTGAACCAGGGGAGCGAGTCGCCCGGTACTGATCAAGAACCTTGGACTCGTGGATTCACTCTGGGGCACGCTCATGACTGTGAGTGGTTCGCTCAGATCTATGCCGATGTCGAGTTGACGCAGAGCCGCTGGGTCTTCCGCGACAACAGGCAGGGCGCGGACCGCATCTTGAGCGGAGCCCCTGTCTGGGTTCGCACTGCGGGCCCAGGCTCGGTGATCCGGTACAGGGAGCTACGACGAGCGGCGAGGAGGCGCCCCCGCAGGCTGCTGTTTCTGGGCCGGGGCCGCCGTCACAGCACTAGCTAACCGTCTCAGTTTCCGTCTCATTCAGCGCCGTTCACCGACGTTCAGCCAGGACCGAAGGCGGCACCAGCTCCCAGGACTGGCCTCGTATGAACGCAGATGAACGACCATGCTCAAGGCGCCTACGACCACCACCACAGTTGGAAGAGTGCGCGTGTTACTTCAAGCCATGCCACCTGTTTCGAGCCCAGCCGCTCCCCGGCCTACCTAGGATGCCGAGCGTGAAGGTTCTGGAGATCATGCGACGAATCAAGGGCTTCAGCACGCCGCTCGGCGGCGTGGACTGGGACCTGCCGCTTCCCCAACGGGCCGTGGCCGAGAAGGTTGTTGTCTACCTGGAGGACCGCAGAGTCCTCACAATGCCGCGTGCCGTCATGCACGCGGTCGAGGCGGCAGCGACCTCACCCTCGCCCACCAGCCGGCCGCCCCCGAGTCGCCCACCGGCTGGATCCTCTTCCCGCCCGGCCACGGCCGCTTCGCACCGTCCACCGAGCCCTGCCCGGTCCCCGGCGTGGAACTCACCGTCCATCTGGAGCCCGGCACCGAGTGCACGGGCCTGGAGTACGCCGCCCAGTCCGCCGCCGACGCCCTGGTCACCGGGGACTCCGCCCAGGAGATCCGCAAGCGCCTCACGCTGCTGACCGAGTGGTGGAACCTGCACACCTCTTGGCTCTGACCTGCAGCTCTGACAAAAGACGACCCTCAGCTGGGTAAATCGTCAGAGCTACGAAGGCAGACGAGTCGGGCTGCACGCCGGGCGCAGAGCGAGACGGCCGCCGTCACCACCAACGTCCCGCTCCGCGTCGCGGCGATTCCACTTCCCATGTTCTTCGGATCCCGCCGGGGGCACTCGCCGGTCAGCCAGCGAGAACCAGGGTCTGACCAGCGCGGATGCCGATGCGAGAGAGCGGGAATCAGTCTCACTGGCTCCCGCTCTTTCTCGTTGCCTCTCACTCTTCGCGCACTATCTGCGATACGCGCGACACACCTCCGACACATTCACGTGTGGAGGCCACGCGGCGGCGGAAGGATGCGGATATGCCCAGGCCGAGGAGCTTCACCGCGTGGTTGAAGACCCACGCCGATCAGGACAACGCCATTGGTGATCTCGCCCGGGATGTCTCACGCGGTCCCGACTGGCCCTCACGCAAGGGCCTGCCGGGCCAGCGCACCTACCTTGATGAGCGCGGCGCCATTCCGGCGGCCATAGAGACACTCGAACGTGTCTGGACTCAGTACGAGCAGCACAAAGCCGCTCAAGACGGATTCCGGCGGCCCGGCCCTTCACGGCTAGTGCCGTAGCAGGCAACGTTTGCTCTGTTGTGATGTGACGAGCCGCTCAGGTGCTGGCACAGGCGATGCGCCACCATGAGTCTGTCCGGGTGGCAGAACGTGTACGCGTTCGTGAGATCGATGGCTGAAGGCCGGAGGTTGCTGCAAAGCCCAGCACCGGGATCGGTATTCCGGGCTCCGCACCCTTGTCGATCTCGCGGGTCATCCTTCGGAGGGACGCGGGGCGCGCAGGTGCGCCCGTTCCTTCAGCTCCTCCTCGTCGACCAACGTAAGCATCGGCTGCCCCGGTGCGCACACCATGATCACCACGAACTTGGTCGGTGCGTCCGACAGGGCGTTGCCGTCCTGGTAGTGGATCACGTCACCGCCCGGCTCCCAGAACGTCCCACCGGCCTTGATCACACGCTCGGGCTCCCCCTCGAGTTCGAACCGGAGCGCGCCTTCCATCACGTAGCCGAACGACGGGCCCGAGTGGCGATGCGGAGGGAGCCCGGGGTGACCGGGAGGCCAATCGACGAGGATGGTCATTCCCGAACCACCTTCGGGAAAGAAGGGCGGAGTGACTTCCTGCAGCAACTTGACTTCGGGCGGCAAGGAGACCTCGTGGGCGCTCCCGTGCTCTGGGTTCTTCTCTGGCATGTACCACACCTCCGTAAGCCTGTCCGGAATGGACGTTTCCTGCCTCGGCCACCGCGTTCCGGACCGGTGTACCGACCCACTCGTTCGGCGGTGACCGAGTTCGCCGGTTCCCGGCTCACACACCTCGCTTCGCGATGAGGACAAGCCACAGCCCGCATCCGTGACAGGCCGTGTGCCCTCTGCCTCGCCGAAACGGTCTCGAGACCACCCTGCCTCCCGTCGGCGGCCGCCACAATCCGGGAGCCGGCGACATCGAGACCGCATCGCACCATGTCATCGGCGGGCTCTGGCGAAACCGTCACGACGACGACCAGCGCCTACGAGCCGTCGTCAACAGGGCAACGTTGCCTGATATGGCACTACTAGGCCGTGTCGCCGTCTTCTTCCAGCGCCTTTGTGATCTTCGGGTTGGCGGCTTCCTCGTGGCCATCACTGCAGCCGTGATAGCGGCGGTGGATCACCTCGGGGGAGTTACCGACTCGCCGGGCCACCTCCGCGATCGGTACTCCCGCGTTCAGCCGTCGCGTAATGCGGGCGTGCCGTAGGTCGTACGGGCGTCCGGCCAACGGCGGGTCGACCCGATCGGGCGGCAGCGCGTACTCCCGCGCTTCCGCCCACACCCGCCAGTAGGTGGATGTGCCGGCCGCTCCCCCGCGCTCGTTGCCGAAACTCGCCCTTCCTTGTCATTGGAGCCGACGTGCTTTCGCCGGGCGCGCTGAGGCGGGTTCCCCGAGAGGCCCCCTGCGACCACCGCGTGTTCGAGAGCGGTGTTCAGGGCCCGGCGGCGACGCCTGTACGTGTCGCCCGCGGCCGGGGTGCCGTTTAGCTCGAACATCGCAGCGTCTGCCACATCGCCCACTGGACGATCCGTCGTGTCAGGCGGGGTGCGCGTACGCGATCTTCCAAACTAGCTACGCGGGTTCGATTCCCGTCGCACGCTCCAACATGACTCAGGCCCAGGTCAGCAGGTGAATTTACCCCTCCCTGGGCCTGAGTCGTTTGAGACCAGATCAGGCGTCAGAGCTCGACCGCGAGATGGCCTCGCTCCCTGGGAGAGTGAGGGCCTTCGTTGCGCCGTAAAGCGGCCAGCGTCAGCTGTGCGCACCCCACCAGACGTACCGATGGGGGTCGATGCCGTTCTCGTTGAGGTCGGTGGCATATACGGCATCACCGTTGGCCGAGGTGCGCAGGTACTCCCCCCAACCAGCCCCGATGTCGCAGAGGAGCTGGTTGCCGTCGGCGCTCCACCACTGCCCGGGGGCATTCCCGCAGGGGCTCGTCCAGACAGCGTTGACCGAGGTGTGGGCGTCCGTGGTGAGGCAGTCACCGTTGGCTTTGCTCACCAGTCGGCGGAATACCTTCCCGTCGAAGCTACGGGTGTAGGAATTCGCACCCCAGTACCAGTTCCGGGTGGCGAGCGAGTCGTTGCAGGTGTCCGACCAGACGCTGTCGCTCACGGTCGACGAGACGAGGCATGCGCCCTCGTAATCGTTCATGTACGTCCAGTAGGTCGTCGCGGACGCAGTGGACATCGCGCCCGCCACCGTGAGCATGAGGGCGGCGAGTCCCATGGGCACGGCCAGTCTCAAGGTCTTCACAGATTTCATGATCGGGAGGATTGGACGCCGAGGAGGCGTCTAGATAAATTGAACGTGAACATGTCATGTCGCTGCACAGTACAACCAGGGCCGCCCTCCAGGCGCCGCGTACCCAGGGCATGGGAACTCCACCACCGCCGGTCTTGGTGGCCCGACTCGTGCCTGGGGATGGGGCAGTAACTCCGCAAGGGCCGGTCTTTCAGCCGCCGGCAAGGGCGACGAGCTTGATGAAGACCAACTCGGGAGCGGTGGTGAGATCCACGACTTCGTCCAGGTCCTCGGCCTGGCGGTCGCCGGCCAGCACGAAGAACCCGTTGGCCAGGAAGGCGCTCTCGGCGATCTCGGCCTGGCGCTCCCAGTCGATGCGGCGGGGTTCGCGCAGTCGGTAGCCGTTCAGCTCCGTCTCGGCGTCGTCGGGGCGGACGAGGCCGTTGAAGCGGTCGGCCGGGCGGGCGTTGTGCCGGGCGACCTCCTCGCGGACCCGGAGCCTGATCAGCTCCCGTACGGTCATCCGTTCCGGTAGCCCGGCGACCTCCCACTCGGTGAGCGGCTTGCCCGTCGCGGTCTCGTCCCGGAACGTCACGGTGGCCATCAGGCACCTCGCTTGATCTGCGTGAGAATGGACTCGTCGGTGATACTCGTGTCGGCGGCCAGTAGAAATGCCTTGCTGAGGATCAGGGAGAGCCGGTCGTCCTCGAACGGCAGGAATACCTTGCCGTCCGCCGGGCGCCGGGCCGGGACGATGCACAGGTAGCTGTCGTCCGGTTCCATCAGGATGTTGGCCGACCCCAGATGGATCTTGTAGGTGCGCAGATCGCCGCGGACGATCACGAAGCGGCCGTCGAGTGTGCACCGGGCGGCGATCTTCAGGCGCGGCAGGATCCGCGCCAGCACGTCGCGGCGTGCCTCGGCGCTCTCCGTCAGCTCGGCGAACCCTGCCCGCTCCCAGTAGGTGCGCTGGGGGCCGCCGTCGGTCCAGTCGGGATCGGCGGCGATCGAGGCCACGCCGACGAAGAGGTCGACGTCGCGCATCGCCTCGCTGAACACCAGTGCGGGCACGTCGGTGAGCGGTGCCCCGCGCCAGGCTCCGTTCACCCGGCGGTCGAAGCGCACCTGGTCGGTCGAGGCCAGTTCGTCGTCGCCCGCCCAGTCGGCCCAGCTGTGGAGGAAGCGGACCCGCCACTTCCCCGCCGCAAGGGTGCGCTCGGCCTCGTCGCCGTCCCCGCCGTCCCAGGGGCCGAGCCGGTCGCTCTTCCATCCCCGGGCCCGGAACAGGGCGAACATCTTGCGGTAGTGGACGAGGTGCGCGGCGAAGCGGTTGGAGTAGACGCGGGTGTCCTCCTCGGCCGGGGTCAGGAGGTATATCTCGCGGAACGCCTGCTTGAACGGCTGTCGGATCCGCCGTTCGGTGAGCAGGTCCCGCCAGGCCCGTACGGCGTCGGGATCGGAGCGGAGGGGGTGCCAGAGCCGTACGGAGGCGTCGTCGGGCGCGTCGGGAAGGTGCTCGTCCGTCTCGGGCAGTACGGCCCGCCACTCGCCGGGTGCGACCTCGATCTCCCAGATCAGCCGGCGTACGAGGGTCCGGGCGAGGGGGTGCCCGGCCAGTTCGGTGCGCCACCAGCCGTACGGGTGGACGGCGTCGACGGTGAAGCCGCCCTCCAACGCGCGTACGAGGGTGACGAGGTGGGCGTTCACCCGCTTCACCAGCTCGCGCAGCTCCTTGACCAGGGCCGCATGGTCGCGGCGGACCGGCGCCGGGACGCTGCGCAGCGGGCGGCCGTCCTTCTCCCAGGTCAGCGTCGCGTTGTCCGTGACCATGATGACGGCCTGGTAGTCGCCGGCCGTACGGCGCAGGACGCCGCCCGCGGCGGAGCCGCTGACGGACGCAGTGTCGAACTCCAGCCTCGGCAGCCGTAGCGCCACGTCGGTGCGCTCGGCCAGGGCCGCGTCGGCCTTCTTGAGCATCTTGTCGAGTTGCTTGGGCACCCCGGCGTGCCGGACGGTCCGGCGCACGGTGCGGATCGCGGTCACCAGCTCGGGCGTCGGGAAGTCCTGTGCGGCGCGGACCACCTCGTACAGCAGGGCCTGTGAGGGAAGCGTCTTCGCCGGCGTCGGGGCGAGGGCGACGCCGGGCAGCAGCCGCTCGAACAGCTCCGGCAGCCAGGGCTCGTCGCGCAGCAGCGCCACCCGCAGGGCCTGTCCGAGCGAAGTGATCTCCCGGTCCGTGAACGCCTTGTCCGCCCGGTAGGGGATCTCGCCCGCCCGGATCGCGTCGGTGCGGTCGGCCGCCGCTTCCAGGGCGCGGCGAGCGAACGCCACGTAGGCGGGGTTGCCGGCCGATCCGCGCCACGCGTGCGCGAGTGGCGAGACGAGCCTGTGGTCCCGGTCGATCTCGGACAGCAGCGCCTGTTCGGCCGGGGCGAGGCCGGCGACGGCGGCCATCTCGTCGGCGACGATGGGGCCCACGTCACGGGAGAGGCGCTCCACGGCCGCGCGCAGTGTCCCGTCACCGGCGAGCCCCGCGACCGCGAGCAGCGCGTACGGCTGACGCACGGTGTCCTTCTCCAGCCAGAACTCGACCAACGCGCGGGCTGGTCGGGACACGTCGGGCAGGGGTCCTGCGCGGCGTTCCAGCGCGCCCAGGCCCAGGGTGAGGTCCGCCCAGCCGTGCGCCTGGCACTTTTGGACGAGTGCCTCGAACATCGCGCGGCACGCGTCGGGCGTATAACGCGGCTGCCGCTCCCGGGCGGCGCGCTCGACCATGAAGCGGACCATTGTCATCGCGGGCGTGGCCGAGGCGTCCAGTCTGTAGGCCGCCACGAGGAGGCTGCCGAGTTCCTCGTCGGACACCTGCGACAGGTCCGGATGCCTGTCCGCGTCCTCGAGGACGAAGTCCGGCTCGGTCAGCGCGCGCGTCAGCCGGGCTGCGATGTTCATCAGGTGCCCCTCTTGATCTGGCGGAGGATGGTCTTGTCGGTGATCCTGGTGTCGGCCGCGAGCAGGAACGCGTGCCGCGGCCAGGGCATGACCGCGCGGCGGCCATCGGCATCGAGCTGCTCGGCGGCGTTCGGCACCGGCCCCAGCGAACTGGCGAACCAGTGGCCCGTGTCGTAGGCGGCCGGCAAGAGGCACAGGACCGCGGCCCTGCCCTCCCCGTCCGCGCAGGCCGTGAGCCGCCGGTCGATCTCGGCCCGGGTCACCGCGCCCGCCGCCTCGTACCGCTGGTGGCCGTCGTACGTGCATCGCCGGAACTCGGTCCGCCGACGTGCCAAGAGGTCGACGAGCCAACGGACGCGGTGCAGCGCGGCGGACCTCACGACGTCGAGCGAGTCGTTCCTGCGGGATTCGGCCACCAAGGTGTCGTGAAGCATGGCGGGATGATGTCAGGGGGGTCTGACAATGCGGTCAACCCCCGGGATTCCCATGTCTGTTGGATCACAGGGTCCAGCTGCCGGCGGCCAAGAGCCGGTCCACGCAGGGCGTCCGGGACCGCGAGTCGGGTCAGGGCCGGGGAAACACCGGGCGTCCACGCGTGTGCTGGGGGCGCGCCGGGCAGGGGCGCGCGTCCGCGCCGGCCGAGCCGCACCCGCCGGCCGGGACGGGGGCCGGGCCCCTGCACGCCCGCGGCTGGGTGCTGCACCACGTCGGGCGGCCGACGTTAGGCCGCGACGCACCTGCGACCGCCGGTGGTCTCCTCGCCGGGCCTTCCGCCGCGCAGTCCGCCGAGTCCGCGGAACTGCTCGGCGAGTTCCTGACAGCACTCGCGGGCGTCCCGGCTGCGTCCAGGTGGCCACGCCCGGCTGCGTCCAGGTGCCCATGCGCCGCAGAGGAGGCGGCCGGCGTGGCACTTGGACCTCCCTACAGACCCCGACGCCCGCTGGAGCGACGCACGCTGGAACGCGGTCGTCGTACCGGTCCGGTCCCTGCGGGCACGCGGCGCACAGGCCGGGGACGAGCATCGGATGGCCGATCGCGGGCTGGACGAGGAGGACCTGGAGGAGGGGGACAGCTGGGGCGACGACCGTTCACTCAGCCGACCGTTCGACCGACCGGCCAGGGCCGCCTCCGAGACGCCGTCCGGCTCATAGACCCTGTTCGTCCATCAGGCGCATCAGGTTCCGCTTGCGCTTCTGGGCGGTGCGCAGGGCGGTGACGTACACGGCGAACTCGTCCTCCGTCCCGAGGCGTCGGTGGCAGTCCCGGATGCTCAGCAGCAGACCGACGAGCTGTTCGTAGATCGCGTTGCCGGTCTGCTCGGTGAGCGGCTCGGCCAGGCGCAGGTAGACACCGAGCGCGTCGGCGGGACGGTCGGCCCGCGCCTGGTCGGCGAGGGCAAGCCACTGGCGGTCGTGGGCTCCGGTTCGGGTGGCGGCCTGCCAGGCGGCGTCGACGTCCTTGTCGTCGAGCAGGGCGTCGACCAGGACGGGACCGCCGTACCACCCCTGTTGCCGCCGCTCCGTGTCGGCACGCAGCAGGGCAAGGGCTCCCCCGCGCTCGGCCGGCCAGCAGTCCGCGGCCCGCGCGGCGGCGCGCAGCTGCTGGTACGCGGCCAGGGTGCGGCGGGCGCGGAAGTGGTCGCGGCGCACGGCGACGGCATCCGGCAGACGGTCCGCCTGGGTGTAGCGGTCGCAGAGGTAGTCGACGAGGGCGGTGTCGACGGCGGCGAGGTCCCGGGTTTCCCGGATGCCGCGTTCTGCCCAGCGCAGGGCCTCGTCGGAGCGCCGGGCCGTGTCCAGCTCGCGGGCGATGATCAGGTGCGTGTGGCCGTTCGGAGCGAGGTCGGCCGCGTGTACGGCGATCACCGCGTCGACATCGCCTCCCGCCTTGGCCAGACGCTCCATCAGGTACTTCTCCGCCCAGCCGCGACGGTTGCCGCGCCACGCCTCGAGCGCCGACTTCCGCAGGACGGCCAGTCCCTCTTCACCGAGGACGTCCTCGTAATCGAGCGGATCGATGTCGGTCAGGCCGTCGTCGATGTCGCCGAGCGCATGGCCCACCAGCCAGCGCGCGAGCTGCCCGGGGTCGGGGCGGGCCGCGCGGCACGCGTCGAGGTGGAGGTCGGCGAGGTCCGCACCGATCTGCCCCAGCCGGCCGTCCGAGTCGTCGACGCTCTCCACCGCCTCGGCCAGCAGCCGCATCGCCTCCCGCGCCAGGGTGATCGCGTCAGTGGCCCGGCCGGAGCCGGTCAGCGCCCTGATCGCGGACGCCGCCTGCCCGGCCTGGCCGGCGTAGGCGCGGGCATCCGTGTACGCGACGTACCCGTACTGCGCGAAGGGACCGGCGTCGAGCAGGTCGCGGATACGGGCCCGGACCGCGGCAAGGTCCCCGCGGACGCTCGCGGCGCGCAGTTCCAGGCGGCGACGCAGCTGCCGGTCCTCGTCGATCTGTTCCCGCAGCAGAGCGAGCAACTCGTCCTTGGACATGGCGGACAGCCACCCGTCGAGGTCCTGCGCGCGCTCCCGGGCCGCCTTCCGCTGCCGGGGCAGGGCCTCCCGCTGGGCGAGCACCCTCAGGCCCAGGGCGACCAGGTGCTTGCAGAAGTTGCCCTCCATGCCGTACGGGCAGTCGCATCGGCCGGTCAGGCCGCCGGGCCCGTCCAGGGTCAGCTCCACCTCGTACCGTTCCGTGCCGTGAACGCTCGCGGTGATCCATCCGTCACCGACCTCGACTCCGGACACCGCATCCAGATATCCGAGCGCGCGCTCGAAAGAACGGGCACCGGCCAGCTTCTTGAGGTTGGCCTCGGTGAGACTGTCCATGGTCTGCGCCTACTCCGGGTTACGTACTTGACAACCCGCCAGCCTAGGGCTGCCGGGATGCGCGGACCCACAGGTTCGGCCGCTCACCCGTCACCCCTCACCCGTCAGCCCTCACCCGTGGTACAGCACCCGGACCACGATCGCGTCGGGCGGCAGGGTGTCCAGGTAGTCGTTGAAGTGGCGGTCTCCCTCCGGGCCGGCGACGGACAGCCAGTGGCCCTCCAGGGTGAGCAGGGCGGGTGTGGGCAGGGCGGCGTTCGCGGCGTCGCGGACGTGGGTGTCGAGGTCGTTGCCCAGGTGGGCGACCGGGTCGCCGCCCACCAGGTCCTCCAGGTCCGGTCGTTCCATGAGTGCCGCGATGGCCGGCTGTGTGCGGAAGTCCTCCAGGGCACGGGCCTGCGGGTAGTGCTCGGGATCGGCGACGTACCGGGACCAGAAGTGGCTCATGGGACGCGCGGGCGGGTACCCGGAGGCGAACTCCTGCCATGTCTCGAAGGCCCTCCGCGCCTCCGCGGCCGCTCGGGCGCGCGGGGTCTCCAGGTCCAGCAGGCCTCGCGGCCCGCCGGCGCACAGCCCGGAGGGGGTCCCGGTACCCCGGATCAGACGCGGGTCGTCCTCGTGCCCCGGGACGACCGGGAACTCGCAGCCCCGGCCGTCGATGCGCCAGTAGTCCCACCATGTCTCCACGACCGGCTCGCCGGGGGCGAATACGCGGTTGTAGTCGTACGGTGCCATGACCGTGCCGATCGCGCGGGGCACGTCCCCCGGGTCGCACCGGGGGACGCACACGGTCACTCGTTCCTTCGCCATGGCCCTTGCGGCCCTCTCCTCGGTCTCCCGCCCGTTCTCTGCCCGGTCTCCTGCTCACGCCTCCTGTGGCGTGACGCAGGGCATCAGCCAGCCGTCGCAGCCGCGCTGCCAGGAGCGCGTGGCGTCCCAGATCATGGCCACGTCGCCGAGCACCCCGAAGACGCCCAGGGTCTTGCCCAGCTTCGCGCCCCCGCCCGACCTCGGCTCGGACGGTACGTCGGGCACGGTGGGTACTTTCTCCGTGGCCTCGCCGGGGATGATCCGGATGGTCCCGCCGTCGATCTTACGGACGAGCGGCTGTACGCGATGGGTGTCGAACGAGCCGTCCGGCCAGATCACACGGACGTGCTTGTTCCCGACGAACCTGTCCCGGATGGCCTCGGCCTCCGCCTGACCCTTGGCGACGTAGACGACGTTCTGGGTCTGGCCCTTGGCCTGGGGGTCCATCTTCCGGCGCACGGTATTGGCGGTGTTGTCCGCGTCGAACTGCGCGGCGTTGCTCTCGTTGGCGTCCCAGGACGCGACGCTGACGATCTTCCCGTTCTTCCAGGTGACCTTGATGAAGTCGCACGTGGCTCCGGCCGCGACGTGGTCGCCGTTGGCGTTGTGCCACAAACCCTTCTTCTGCAGGACGCCGCCGCCCTCGTCCTGCCACAGGTACTGGGAGCCGCTGCCGTTCTTGGAACCGTCGGAGTACTTGCCCGCGTTGCGCAGGTCTTCGTTCATGTAGTCGAAGGCGACCTGCTCGGATTGGTTCGTCGACCTCGTGCCCAGGGTGTGCGGCACGCCCCGCTCGTCATAGATGACGTCGCGGCCGGCGACCTTGGTCTTGGTGAGGGCGTGGGCCGGCTTGACCACCGCCGGCGGCTTCATCGAGATGATCCGTCCGCCGCGGCAGACGGCCGTGCCCTCCCAGCACTCGATGGGCTGCAGTCCGTCCGGGTCGCTCTTGGTGACCGGGTTGTTGTCGCTGTATGCGTAGCCGTTGATCTGCAGTGGGTCGGACGGGTCGATGACCGGGTCGGCGGACAGGAAGCGGCCGGTGGACTGGTCGTACTCACGGGCGCCCAGGTGGGTCAGTCCGCTGCCGGTGTCGTCGATGCCGGTGCGCAGGTAGGAGCGCCGGTTGGGCCAGCTGAACGGCAGGGTGCCGCGTGTCTCGCCGAAGGGTTTGAAGAAGCGGCGGGTGAGCGGCTGTCCGCTCGCCTCGTCCACCGACGTGGTGGCGGTGCCGAGCTGGTCGCTGAGCAGGATGCTCAGCTTGTGGCCGGTGGTGCTGCCGTACTTGGTGGAACGGACCACCGTGGGCGCCCCGTTCTGGGTGTAGCTGCGGGAGGCCGCCGTGATGTTGCCGTTGACGTCCGCGCTCACCTCGGTCTCGCCCAGGTAGAGCACGGCGCCGGCGGCGGTGTGCTCCAGCAGCCGGTTGCCCGACGCGTCGTACACGTACGTCGTGCTGTCGGCGGGTGTCCAGCGCTGCGCGGCCGAGCCGTTGCAGGTGTACAGCTGCAGGTCGGTGCTGTCGGCGTCGTTGGAGCCGGGCACGTCGACGCACTTGCCGGAGGCCGGGTTGTACAGGCTCTTGTCGGAGGTGCGGACGGTGAACTTCTGTGCGGCGCTGCCGTTGCAGGAGGCCAGCAGGACCTTGGTGCCGTTCGCGGTGCCGTCGGCGCTCGCGCACTTGCCCTGGGTCCGCAGGGTGTCGTCGGTGAGCTTCCACTGCTGGGCACGGCTGCCGTTGCAGCGGTAGAGCTGGACGGGGTTGCCGTCGGCCGTGGAACCGCCGGCGTTGTCCAGGCACTTGCCGGACAGACCGACGACCGCTCCGGCGCCGTCACCGAAGCCGCTGACCTTCGTGACCTTGTCCTCGGCGTTCCAGTCGAGGCTCTGCGATCCGCCGGGCAGCACACGGGTCTCGGTGTTGCCGACCGCGGTGTACGTGTAACTGGCACCGGTGCCGGCGGTGGGCGTGACCTTGGTCAGGGTGTGCGGCTGGGAGAGCGTGGGCGCGGTGGTTCCGTTGCCCGTGGTCTGGGTACCGTAGCTGTAGGCGCTCTTGACGTCCTTGGTCGCGTCGGCGGGGTTGTGCTCGGTGAGGCTCGCCCGGTTGCCGATCGCGTCGAAGGTGAAGGACTGCCAGTAGGCGGTGGCGTCGGTGGACACCGTACCGGTGGCAGGCGCGGCGGCGCTCAGCGAGGCCGCCAGGGCGCTGTCGGGCGTGGTGGCGTCCGTCGCGGAGTCCGGGGCATCGGCGACGGGGCCGGTGGAGGGCTGCCCGTCCTGGCGGTAGCCCCAGGCCGTGCCGGAGGCCGACTTGCAGCCTGTGCCGGCCGTGCCGACGGCCACGGAGGAGGTCCAGGCGTGGACCATCTCACCCAGGTAGTCGTAGGTGAAGCACTGGGTGTCCCAGGTGCTCGTCGCCCCGGTGGTCAGCTTGCGCGCGCTGGAGGTGATGTTGCCGGCGCGGTCGTAGGAGTAGTACGAGTCCGTGATCCGGTGGGAGCTGTCGGTCTCGCGGTCCCAGACGGTGCGCTGCACGTGGCCCGTGTGCTCGTCGATGAAGTTCGTCGTCCACACCCGGTACGGCTGCGTGCCGCTGACCGTGCGCAGGGGTTCTCCGTACGGCGAGTAGGTGACGTCGGAGGTGTACCAGGTCAGGCCGGAGGTGGACTGGGCCAGGCCGTCGCTGTCGTAGCGGGTGACGACCTTCTCCTTGGCGAGTCCGCCGACGGACGGCAGCGTCACGGTGAGCGGCTTGCCCGTCGGCGTGTAGGTGTACTCGTAGGTGTACGTGCCCGCGAGGCCCGCGGTGGTGGCGTGCGCGGGGATGACGACCTCGCGTCCGGTCGGCCGGTACTCGCTGTCGTAGCCGGTGACCCGGTCGATGTAGTCGCCGGTGGCGTCGTGCCGGATGGAAGCGGCGGGCTTGCCGAGCGCGCCGGGCAGGTCGTAGGTGAACTCCTTGACCGGCGGCGCGGTGGGGGAACCCTCCCGTACGTAGGTGACACGGCCTATGGAGTCGTACGACGTGTACGTCGTCTTCAGCCGCGCGTCGGTGCCCTTGGTCTGCCGGTCGAGGTCGTCGTACTCGAAGGAGGAGGCGCCGAGGTCGGGGTCGGTGGTGGTGACGAGCCGGCCGCGGGCGTCGTAGGTGTAGGTCCACAGGTTGCCCTGGTGGTCCTTGACGGTGGTGCGGTTGCCGCGCGCGTCGTAGGTGTACCAGGTGCTGCGCCAGTCGGTCAGGTCCTTGTCGGTGAAGTGCTGGATGCGGGTGACCCGGCCCAGGGCGTCGGTGGTCGTCTTCATCGCCGGGGCGGCGCCGCCGTCCGGCTTGCTGAGCGTCCAGTTGTCGCCGTAGCTGGTGGAGTCGGCGGAGACGGCCGTGCCGCTGTGCAGCTGGGTCGTCTTCACCGGGCGTTCCAGGCCGTCGTACGCCGTCCGGGTCGTGCTGGGCACCAGGGCTGCGCTCCTGGGCTTGAACTGGGCGGGCTCGGGCTCGCCCTTGGCCAGGTAGTCACCGGTCCGGTCGCGGACCAGTCCGTGGTCGTCGTAGTGCGTGTCGACGATGACGCGGCCGGGGCCGTGGGCCTCGCTCTGCACCTGGAACTGGCGGCCCAGGCCGTCGTAGAGGGTGACCTGCTTGGCGTAGCCGCCGTCGTCCTTGATCGTCTGGACGGTGACCGCGCTGGGCTTGGTCGCGGACGATGTGACCGCGGCCATCTGGTAGCCGATGATCACGTCCGGCGGCTGGTTGCCGCTGGAGCGGGCCGCGGACCAGCCCTTGACCAGGCGGCCGAGGGCGTCGTACTCGCTGCGCGAGACGTGCCCGTTGGCGTCGGTGACGGTCAGCGCGAGGCCGCGTCCGGGGTCGTAGGTGGTGACGCCGGAGTGTCCCTTGGGGTTGATCGTCTTGATCGAGGTGACCGGTCCGCCGGAGTCGCCCGGTGTGTACTGCGTCTCCGTGACGCCCTTGAGCGGGTCGGTGGTCGTGCGGGGGCGGCCCAGGGGGTCGTAGGTCCTGCCGATGACCACCGGGTAGCCGACGCCGGTGCCGTCGGGGGTGGCGATGCTGGTGGGCAGGCCCTTGGTGGGGACCTCTCCCCAGGCGTGGTCGTCGTAGCTGGTGCGTGTGGCGCTCATCAGCTGCGTGGCCGGGTCGGCGCCGGCGTAGTCGGCGCAGGAGGTCGCCGTCACGCGAACCTGCTTGGGCAGGCCGATGATGTTGGCGTCCTCGTTGTTGACGTAGTCGGTGCGCGAGCAGGTGTAGTCGCTGAGCTTCTCGCCGCCGCCGTCGGGTTTGACCACTGCGGTCTGCACCTGCTGCGGCAGGCCGTCGTCGTCGAACTCCGTCTCGGTGCGCACCTCCTGCCAGCTGCTGTCGACGTTCTGGACGGCGTCCGTGCGCCGGACACCGACCTGGTGGGCGAGCAGCGGGTCGAGTCCGCCGTCGCGGGTGCGGGAGGCGGTCTGGTGCGACCAGGGGTAGTTCAGGGTGCGCTTGAGGAGCCTGCCACCGGTGCCGTCGTAGGTGAGGGTCTCGGCCTCCATGCCGGCGTACTGCGGGGCGTCGTCGGAGGTCAGCGTGACCGTCCCGGTGGAGTCCTTCACCTCTCCGCCGGTGCCGCGGAAGTAGCGTGTGGCGGCGTACGACTGGGTCTGCGGCACGCCGACCGTGGCGCCGCCGTTCTTGGCGCCGCGCACGGTGGCCACCTGCTGGTAGCCGCGCCAGACGCTGTAGGTGCGCAGCGACGGCTTGGTGAGTTCGTCGTCGTCCTTGTCCCAGGCGGCGCCGGAGTACGAGTACTTGGCGGTCACACGGTCCGACACGCCGGAGATCTTGTCGATCTCGGTGACGGAGTCGACGACGTACTTGTTGAACCAGGCGAGTGCGGGTTTGGCCTGCTCCGCGTCGGGCGACCAGCGCACGGGGTAGCAGGTGCCGTGGTTGTCGGCCGGGTCGACGGAGGGTTCGGTGCGGCAGCCGCCGCGATAGACGACCTCGATGTCGCCGCCGTTCTCCGTGGAGACCGTGCCGATGCGGGGCCGGGTGAAGCCGGGACGCGGGTCGCCCTTGTAGCGGGGGACGAGGTTGGGCAGCTGCTGGTCCTTCAGGTAGCTGCCGAGCGGGTCGTCCTTGCTGACCTGGTACGGGCCGAAGCTGACGCCGTTCTTCGTGAGCTGGGTGCCGGTGCTGTCCCCGGGCGCGTAACCGGTGCGGGTGATGGAGTCCAGCCAGAGCCCGGGCGAGGTGTTGTACCAGTCACGTGGGAACGACTGGTGCAGTGTGTACATGTCCACGCGGGCCAGGCCGCTGACGCCGGTCCGGGCGGCGTACGTGGTCACGGTGCCCAGCCGCATCCGGATCCAGAACGACGGGAAGGCCGGGCACAGCTTCGAGTCGGACTTGCAGTTGAGGTTGCCGGGACTGTCCCACCAGGGGCGGTACGAGGCCGGATTCGCGGTGTCGTCGAACTTGTCGGAGGCGCAGGAGCCGTCGGTCTCCAGGCAGCGTTGCATGGCGTCGAAGACGACCTTCGCGGCCGGGGTGGTGTAGTCGCCGGGTCGCAGCCCGTACTCGATGGTCTCCGGGTAGCCGCCGCGGACGTACTTCTCGGGCGACTTGAACTTCTTGTCGACCGCGTAGTAGTTGGTCGACTTGTGCCAGGTGACGATCATGGCGTTGCCGTGCACGTCGACGACCTTGTCCAGGCCCCAGTGCCAGGCCTGCTGCTGCTTGGTGCCGTCGCTCGCGGTGCACCGCGATTCGGCGAAGGAGTCCTTGTGGCAGGGCTCGCCCGGGTGGTTGCCGAAGACGGGGACGGTGAAGACGGAGTCGGTGTCGGCGTGGCCCCCGCCGACCTTGTTCTGCCCGTAGTAGTACTGGGTGCCGTCGGTGGTGGTGACGACCCAGTACTCGCCGTTGTTGTCACCGTTGTCGGCGCCGGTCCTCAGCTCGACCCTGGTTCCGTCGTCGTTCTGCAGCCGGTAGGTGTCGGTCGTGCCGACGCGCACGAGCTGGGTGGTCTTCCCGCCCAGGGACAGGACGGCGTTGTACGACACCCAGCACAGGTCGGACGTCTTGTACTTCTTGTCCTTGTTGTTGGGCGCGCCGTCGGCGTTGTCCTCGCGGTCGTCCTTGCAGGTGCGGTAGCGGCGCTCGATGTGCCCGGGGTCGTAGTCCCAGCCCTCGCCGATCCAGGACGCCTGCGGGGATGACGTGGCCGTCTTCCCGTCCACTGCCTGGGAGTTGTAGTCGAAGGAGATCTGCGGCCGGGGGCCGGCCGGCGCCGGGGGCACCTGGAGGGGATAGGACCAGGTGAAGGCGCCGGAGGAATCGCCGGCGGTCCACTCGCCGTCGGAGGCCAGGGGCGTGGCCTTGAACGTGCCGGCCGGACCGGAGCCGGAGTCGACGGCACCGATGACGGCGCTGTCGCCGCCGGCGGCGGCCGTCCGGCCGTAGGAGGCCTGCATCACGCCGGAGCCCGAGGGCGCGGCCGGCTCGGCCGCGGCCTGGCTCACGGTGCCGTCGGCGGCGGTGTCGACCGTGGCGGTGACGGTCTTGTCGTGCGGGTCGTTGACCGTGTCCAGCTCGGTGTACTGCCGGCACTCCTCCACGTCGGGCGTGGTGAGGTAGCACTCGGGGAACTGGACGAACTCCAGCCGGGAGGCCCAGTCCGCGCCGTAGAGGTTCTCGTACGTCTTGTAGCTCAACTGGACCGAGACCGGCACCGAACCGGTGGCCGGGGCCGTCACCTCGAGGAGCGTGCCGTCGACGCCCTGGGCCTCGGGGGCGGTGCGGCCGAAGACGCCGACCTGCCAGGTGCCGCTGGGCGCGGGGGCGTCGGAGGCCGGGCCGAGCTTCACCGGCAGCGCGCCGGCAGGCACGTAGTCGGCGGGCGTGGCTGTGGTCGTGCCGCCGGTTCGCAGGGCGGCCGGCTGGGTGGTGCCGCCACCGAAGCTGACCGGCGCGGTGTCGGGCGCGGGAGGGGTGGTGGTCCCGGCCGGTGCCTGGGTCTGTTCGGTGGGCTCGTCGACCCGGATGCTGTCGAGGCCGGCGTCCCGGGTTGCGCCGACAACCTGCTGTTCCTCGCCGAGCGTCACCAGGTCGACGTTCTCGCGGGGGGCGTCCGCCGTGTCGGGGTCCGGCGGCGATGCGAACGCCTGCGCGGGCAGCAGTGCCACCGCCACCGCCACCGCCACCGGCGCGAGCACGGTGGAGCGGCGCCGTCGGCGGCGCGCGGACAGGAAGAAGGGCACGGCGAAAATCCCCCCGGTCGACCCGAAAAAAGATGTGCGGCGTCACCTGGTGATCCACAGGTGGAAGCACGTCGAGAGCGAACAGATTCTGTGGTGACGCTGTGAGGAAAGCCAGAGCGGTTCGTGATCATGTGGCGATGATCACGTCATGTATCGGTCAAATACTTGGCTACCCGGACGCTACGCCGCCCGTAGGGGCGCAGGGCGCCCGTCCGCCCAAGTCAGGGACGTGACGGGCGCGTTCGCGTGGGCCATGATCTGCACCCGTTGTCCGAGGGGGGAAGGAAAGACTCGCCCATGACGAGCAAGTGGCGGCGCACGCCCGCCCGCAGGGCCGCGGCGGCTGTCGCGGCCCTCACCGCGGTGTGCGGCCTGACGTATGCCGGGCTGACCGGCGGCGGGGACCGGTCCGGCACCCCCGAACGGCCGGCCCGGCAGCCCGCGCCGGTGACCGAGACGGAGGCCGCGTCGCGGGCGGCGAAGTCCGGCAGGCCGGTCGAGGTCACCGCACTGCGCACGGCGTACGAGACGACGTGGGCCCGGCCGGACGGGCTGCTCCAGCGGCGTGTGCACGCCACACCGATCCGGGCCGAGGTCAACGGCCGCTGGCGGTCGATCGACACCACGCTCGTCCGTACGCGCAACGGCTGGACGCCGCGCGCCACCAACGTGCGCATGACGTTCTCGGCCGGAGCGCGCCGGTCCTCCGCGCGCGCCGACCGGGGAGCCGCGGTGCGCAGGATGCCGCTGCTCGCCGCGGCGGGCACGACCGGGAACGCGCTGGTGACCCTCACCACGGGCGGCCACACCGTCCAGCTCACCTGGCCGGGCGCCATACCGACGCCGGTGATCGACGGCTCGCGGGCGCTGTACCCGGACATCGTCCCGGGCGCCGACCTGGTGCTCACGGCGGACGACGGGGGATTCGCGCAACTGCTCGTGGTCAAGAACCGGGACGCGGCCGCCGATCCCCGGGTGGCACAGCTGACCTATGGGCTGACCTCCCCCGACCTGAGCTTCAGCCTGGACCCGACCACGCGCATCGTCAGCGGTCGTGACGCCGACGGCGAGGAGGTGGCGGTCTCCCCCACGCCCCTGATGTGGGACAGCTCCGGGACACCCGCCATGACGGACGGTCAGGCCGGTACGACCGCCTCACCGAGCGCGGCGGAGAGCCTGTCCGGCGACGCGAGCGCCCCGCCGGACGACTCGGAGTCGCCCACCGCCGTCTCCCCCGGGCCGAGCGACACCGTCGACGACAGCGACGACGGCGACGTCGACGACGAGGTGCTGCCCGACGCGACCGACGAGGCCCCCGACCCCTCGGCGGGCGAGAGCGAGAGCGCCGGACCGTCCGTGCCGCCCGAGCCGTCCCCCGAGCCCACCCACTCCGGGGCGGCGGCCACGCTCGACCTGCCCTCCCTCGCCGGACCGCAGCCCGACTCCCATGGCACCCTGGTCACGGCCGACCTCGACGGCTCCGCCTGGTCCCTGACGCCGGATCAGGATTTCCTCACCGACCCGGACACGGTCTACCCGGTGTTCATCGACCCGTCGGTCAGCAAGCACACCAACGACTGGACCACCGCCTACAGCCGCCATCCCAACGCGAACTTCTACAACGGGCGGAACTTCAACAAGGGCACCCACGAGGCGCGCGTGGGCTTCGAGTCGGACACCTGGGGAACCTCGCGGTCCTTCTTCAGCATCGACTGGAATCCCGACCTCAAGGGCGCGACCGTCATCAGCGCGAAACTGCACGCGCTGGAGACCTATGCGTGGTCCTGCACCGCCCGCACCATGAACGTGTACCTGACCGGGGCGATCAGCAACAAGACGACCTGGCGCAACGCGCCGAGGATGACGGCGGACAACAGGCTCGCCAGCAAGAGCTTCGCCCACGGCTACCGGTCCTCGGGCTGCCCCGACGACTACGAGGCGTTCGACGTCAGGCCGGCCGCGCAGAAGGCGATCTCGCACGGCTGGGACACCCTCACCATCGGCCTGCGGGCCGGTGACGAGAGTTCGGCCTACTCGTGGAAGAAGTTCCAGGCGGACGGCGGCAACGACCCCTACGTCGAGCTGGTCTACAACCGGCCGCCGGCCGCCCCCTCGCACCTCGACCTCGATCCCGACCTGTCCTGCGACACCAGCTCGCCGTACGTCAACGTCGGCGCGTCCTCGATCACCTTCTGGGCCAACAGCAGCGACAAGGACGCCAACCTCGACTCGCTGCGCTTCGAGCTGTGGCCGACCGGTGGCAGCGGGAACCTGCTGGGCAGCAAGGCCAAGGTCACGGTGGGCAGCCAGACCGGCTCGGCCCGTGTGCACACCGATCCGTTCTCCACCAGCGGTCTGAAGAACGGCGTCAAGTACTCCTGGCGGGTCAGGGCGGTGGACAAGCGCGGGGCGACCTCGGGATACACGCCGTCGAAGACTCCGTGCCGGTTCGTCTTCGACAGCACCCGGCCCACCCCGCCCGTGGTGACCTCCACGACGTTTCCCGACGCCGACGCCAGCGACGACGGCTTCAACAACGGCGACGAGGACTCCGTCTGGAGCACGGTCAAGTTCGGCACCGCGGGATCGTTCACCTTCAAGGCGTCGCAGACCGACGTGGTCAAGTTCGAGTACGGCTTCAACTCCGCCTCGTACACCGGCTCGGTGTCGCGTACGAACGGCGCCTCCACCTCGACGCTGACGACGCTCTCCGGCGCCAGGCCGCCGCTGGCCGGACCGAACGTGCTCTACGTGCGGGCCGTCGACGACGCCGGGAATCCGTCGGACGCGCGGAAGTACTTCTTCTACGTCACCCCGCGGGACGTCGCGGACGCGCCGGGCGACTTCACCGGCGACGGCTTCCCCGACCTCATGGTCGTGGACGGCAACGGCAACCTTCGTATGTACCCGGACAAGGGCACCACCGACACGGCCAAGGGCACCGGCGCCCTCGGCTGGTCCATGTCCGGCGCCTACCAGGAGAACAGCGACAAGGACCCGAACGGCGACGACTCGCCCTTGTACTCCCGACCGCCGTCCGGCTACTGGAAGAACACGCACATCGCCCACCACGGCGACGTCAACGGCGGCGACGGCCTGCAGGACCTGATCGCGGTGCGCGAGGGCAGACTGTGGGTGTACCCGGGAGACGGATACGGCGCGGTCGACATCGGCAAGCGGCACGAGATCCTGCTGCCGGACGGCGCCCCGGACCCCGCCACGATCACCCAGATCGTCTCCGCCGGTGACGCCACCGGCGACGGCAGACCCGACTTCTTCCTCACCGTCGGCGACGCGATGTGGGTGCTCACCGGGTACAACGGCGCCACCGTGGACACGGCCCGCAGGCTGTCCGGCTCCGCCTGGAGCGACCGTGACTTCGTCACCGCCCAGGACGTCTCCGGCGACGGTGTCACCGACTTCGTCTACCGCTCGGACGTCAGCGGACGGCTTCTGCTGCGCAAGGGCATCAAGGACACGGCGGCCGGCGGGGTCGATCTCGACTCGCTGGCATCGGCAGCCGCCTCCTCCGGGGGCGCGGACACCGAATACGGCGCCTCCGGCTGGGGCAGCTCCAACATCCGGCTGCTCTTCGGCACCCCGGACGCCAACGGGGACGGCATCCCGGACATCTGGGCGCTGAAGGCGGACGGCACGGTGCGCTTCTATGCCGGCAGCCGCACCGTCCTGAGCGGCTCGGGTACCGAGATCGTCGGCAACGGCGACGGCGTCGGCTGGAAGAACAAGCTGGCGATCGGCTGACACCTCCCCGATAGGAACGGAACGGCGGCGGCGTGCCCGGACCCCCCGTGCGGGGCGCCGCCGAGTCCGGGCGGGGCGCCGTAGGTGCGGGCGGGTCCGTTCCTGTCTTGCCTCTCCTCCACCCCCGGCGCACCCTTGTCCCATGGGTGCGCGTGACGGCCCCACGCTCATCGGCTCCGTACAGCGGGCGTTTCGGCTGCTGGAGGCGGTGAGCGGGCACGTGAACGGGGCGCCGGCCAAGCAGCTGGCGCGGGAGACCGACCTGCCCCTGGCCACCGCCTACCACCTGCTGCGGACCCTGGTGCACGACGGGTACGTGCGCAAGCTGGACGACGGCAGGTTCGTGCTCGGGGACAAGTTGCGGACGCTGCACACCGCCGGGCGGGACCAGGCCCTGCTCAGCCGGGTTCGGCCCACGCTCGCCGCGCTGCGGGACGAGCTCTCGGCCGCCACCTACCTCACCTTCTACGAGGAGGGCGAGATCCGGGTCGCCGAGATCGTCGACGGGCCGCGTGCGCCCCGGGTCGACCTGTGGGTGGGGTTCGAGGACGCCGGACACGCCACCGCGCTGGGCAAGTCCGTGCTCCGGGAGCTGGACGACGAGGCCCGCCTGGATTACCTCTCGCGGCATTCGCTGGCCGATCTCACACCCCGCACGATCACCGATCGCCCGGAGCTGCTCCGCCGGATCGACTCCTCCCCCCTGGCGCCGGCGGTCACGGACATGGAGGAGTACTCCCTCGGCACCGTGTGCGTCGCGGTGCCCGTCTACAGCGGGGACACCCTCGGCTCGCTCGGCGTCTCGCTGCGGGCGGACCAGCTCTCCCGGCTGACGGGAGTCCGGGAGCGACTGATTGCCATCGCGAACCGCGTGACCAGGAGCCTGTCGCTCACTATCTGAAAATCCGCTCCTTGTGGCGGCCGATCCGAACCTTTTATCTGGATAAAACAGGCATTCCGGAGGGCGTCGCCCACGCACAGGTGAGGATTGCGGACCGAGTATGAGCACGAGCCGAGACCGTCAAGGCGACCACAGGCGCACGTGGCCGTTCAGGGGCCGGGGGGCGGCCCCCGCGGTGCCGGTCCGGGAACGCACCGCGCAGCCGGCGGCCGGCTCGCCCATGCTGTCCGTGCTGCCCTTGCTGCCCTTGCTGCCCTTGCTGATCGTCGCCGCCGTCGTCACCGTCGACCTCGCCGCCGGGCGGGGCCTGACGTGGGTGCCGCTGCTCGTCGCCGGGCCCGCGCTGGCCGCCAGCACCAACGGGCCGCGCGGAGTTCTCTGCGTGGGCCTGCTCGCCACGACGCTGGGCACGGCGCTCGGCTTTCGCGCCGGTGCGCTGAGCCACGAGCTGGCCGTCGTACTGGCCGCCCTGGTGGCCGTGACCCTGGCCGGCGCCCTGGCCAGCACCCTGCGCAGACGTCGGGACCGGGTTCTGGCGGCCGTCCGCTCGGTCGCCGAGGCCGCCCAACACGCGCTCCTCCAGCCCGTGCCGGCGGCCGTCGGCCCGTTCCAGGTGGCCGTCCGCTACAGTGCGGCCGCCGCGGAGGCCCGCATCGGCGGCGATCTCTACGCCCTGGTGCCCACCCCGTACGGCGTGCGGCTGATCGTCGGCGACGTGCGCGGCAAGGGGCTGCCCGCCGTGGGGACCGCCGCTCTCGTGCTCGGCGTCTTCCGCGAGGCCGCCTACGACGAACCCGATCTCCTCACCGTCATCGACCGGATCGAGCGGAGCCTGGCGCGCAACCTCGGTCCCGACGACTTCGTCACCGCCGTGGTCGCCGGATACCCCCGGCCGGGGCGTCTGGAAGTGGTCAACTGCGGCCACGCGCCGCCGCTGCTGGTACGCGGCTCCGACGTCATCGCCGTCGACCCGACCCGTCCCGCTCCGCCCCTCGGGCTGCGTGCCCTCTCCGGCGAGACCCCGTGCCTCCAGGTGCTGCCCTTCGCCGACGGGGACCAGCTGCTGCTCTACACCGACGGCGTCACCGAGGCCCGCGATCACGGCCGGGCGTTCTATCCGCTGGCCGACGGGCTGGCGCGGCATGTGTGCGACGAGCCGGCGCGCACCCTGACCGCGCTCCACGACGACCTGCTGGCGCACGTGGGCGGCCGACTGCACGACGACGCCGCGCTGCTGCTCCTGCGCAAGCCCGCCGCGTCCACCGTCAACACCGTCGAGGCCGTCGTCAACACCGTCGAGGCCGTCGGGGAGAGCGCTGAACAGGCCGATCCGGGTCGGCGGTTGGACAAGGGCTGGGAGATCCACGAGGGCGAACGGTTCAGCAAGGACGGGCACATACGTGGGACCGGCGAGGTCAATACGGTCGAGGCCGACACATCCTTGCAGCTCAGCAGCGTCGTGAAGGACGTCGAGCGGTACGCCGGTGCGGCAAGGGCCGCTCTTCGTCGCTAGCTCGCCCAGGGACTCGCTCAGGGACTCGCTCAGGCCGTGCGCTTGCGCGGCGTGGCCTTCTTCCCGGAGGTGGCCGCCTTCTTGGCGGTCGTCTTCTTGGCGGTCGCCTTCTTGTCCGTGGATTTCGCCGTGGATTTCGCCGTGGATTTCGCGGTGGACCCGGCCGTCGTCCTGGCGGCGGCCGTCTTCCGCGTCCCCTGCGCGGTCCTGGACGTCGACTTCCTCGCGGGGGCCGCCGTCTTCTTCGCCGTCGCCTTCCCCGCCGCGGACGTCGACTTCTTGCCACCCGCCTCCTTGGGCGTGGCCCGGGACGTCGCACGCCTCGGCAACGGGGTGACCTCAGCCTCCCCGGCCTCAGCCTCCCCGGCCTCCACCGCCTCGCCGCGGGACTCCTTCGCCGCCCGCACGCTCTTCTCCAGGGCCGCCATCAGGTCGAGCACCTTGCCGCTCGCCGCGGGCGCGGGGCTCTCGGGAAGTTCCTCGCCGGCCGCCTTCGCGGCGATGACCTCCTCCAGGGCCTGCCGGTACTCGTCGTGCAGGTCCTCCAGCTCGACCTCACCGAGGGTGTCCATCAGGGCGTCCGCGAGGTCGAGCTCCTTGTCGCGGACCGTGACCTCGACGTCCGGTGAGACGCCCTCGGGGGCCCGGACCTCGTCCGGCCACAGCAGGGCGTGCATCGCGATCGCGTCGCCGACCACGCGCAGCATGCCCAGGCGTTCGCGGCCGCGCAGCGCGTACTTCGCGATGGCGACCTTGTTGCTGCGTTTGAGGGCCTCACGGAGGAGGACGTACGGCTTCGCGGCCGGGGCGCCCCCCGCCGCGAGGTAGTACGACGCGTCCAGCTGGAGCGGGTCGATCCGGTCGGCCGGGACGAAGGCGACGATGTCGATCGTCCGGGCGGTGGGGATCGGGAGGTTCGCCAGGTCCTCGTCGGTGATCGGGATGATCGTGCCGTCCGCGTCCTCGTACCCCTTGCCGATCTCCGCCCCGCTGACCTCGCGGTCCTCCAGTTCGCAGACCTTGCGGTAACGGATGCGGCCGCCGTCCTCGTTGTGGATCTGGCGGAAGGAGATCGAGTGGCTCTCGGTGGCGTTCACCAGCTTGATCGGGATGCTGACCAGGCCGAAGGAGATGGCGCCGTTCCATATGGATCGCACGTGCGGCATCCTTCCGATTGCGTATGACCGTATGACTCGATTCACGCCGGATTGCTACGGTTTCGTGGGATTCTCATCGTATGACGCCGATCACTGAGGTGGAGGGGCGACGGGTCGCGCTCAGCAACCTGGAGAAGGTGCTGTATCCGGCGACCGGCTTCACCAAGGGCGAGCTGTTGCACTACTACGCGACCGTCGCGGACGTCCTGCTTCCCCATCTCCGCGACCGGCCGGTGTCCTTCCTGCGGTACCCGGACGGGCCGGAGGGCCAGGTGTTCTTCACCAAGAACGTGCCGCCCGGTACGCCCGAGTGGGTCACCACCGCCGAGGTGCCGCGGTCGGAGGGACCCGCCCGGATGGTGCTGGTGCAGGATCTGGCGTCGCTGATGTGGGCGGCCAATCTGGTCACCGAGTTCCATACGCACCAGTGGGCGATCGGGGCGCCCGGGGAGGCGGACCGGCTGGTCTTCGATCTCGATCCCGGGGCGCCCGCGACGGTGGTGCACTGCTGCGAGGTCGCCCTGTGGCTGCGGGAGCGGCTGGCCGGTGACGGGGTCGAGGCGTATGCGAAGACGTCCGGCTCGAAGGGGCTGCATCTGCTGGCGGCGGTACGGGGGGTGTCGTCGGAGCAGGCGTCGGAGTACGCCAAGGGGCTGGCCGTGGAGGCGGAGCGCGCGATGCCCCGGCTGGTGGTGCACCGGATGACGCGGAGTCTGCGGCCGGGGAAGGTGTTCGTGGACTGGAGCCAGAACGCCGCGCGGAAGACCACGGCGGCTCCCTACACCGTCCGGGCGCGGCCCGAGCCGGCCGTTTCCACGCCGGTGACGTGGGACGAGGTCGAGGGGTGCCGGGAGGCGGGGCGGCTGGCGTTCCTGGCGGAGGACGTCGTGCCGCGCCTTCAGGACTTCGGGGACCTGATGGCGCCGCTGCTGGATGCGGGGCGTGCGAGTCCGTTGCCGTGACGGGCGCGGGTCACGTCGGGCGGCCCCGCGCGGGTGCCCCCGCAGGCCTCACACCCTCGCCCATGTGTTCCGGTCCCGGGCCATCGCGTGCAGCGCCTCCACGTCCGCCGGCTTCAGCACGCCCCCGAGCCGGGCCAGCCCCGCCAGGTCGGTGTCCTGGAGGACGCGGACCTCGCGGGGCGGGGCGGTGACCGAGAGGGTCGCCGGGCCCGCCAGGGCCAGGACCGGGTGAACCTCGGCCGTCAGCGCGTACGAGGCCCGGTCGGCGTCGGCGCGCAGGCGCCGCAGGAGGGGACGCGGTGCGCGGCGGCCGACGGCGACCATGGGGTCGGCCACCAGGACCCGCTGCTTGCGGGCGTGGAGGGTGTGGAGCGCGAACAGCCCGCCGGGACCGATCAGCAGATGGTGAATGCGGTCGCCGCCGGGGAGCGGGACCGAGTGCAGGGCGTGCCAGCCCACCCCGTCCAGGCGGTCCAGGGCGTCGCCCACCGTCTGCTCGGCCAGCAGGGCCCGGCGGCGCGGGTCCGGCCGGAGGCGGTGGGGCGGCGCCGGGTCCCGGTCGAGGGCCACCAGCAGTGCCTCGCCGGGCCGGTTGGGTGCCAGGTCGTCGTCCGGGTGGAGGGAGAGCCGGGCCAGCTCCGCCGGCGTCGGGACCGGGGGCGGTCCCACGGCCACCGGGCCGGTCAGGAAGGGGCCCAGCGCTTCCAGTACGTCCTCCCTGCTGTCCTCGCTGAGCAGGTTGATCCGGGCCGCCTCACGGTCGTACCAGGCGACGTTCCTCCCGTCCGTGAGGCAGACGTACAGCCGTTCCTGACCGTGCCGCCAGACCGGCACGACGCGCAGTCCGCTCATGTGCCATCACCCCTCGACCATGGGAACAGGCGGGGTGCTCCAGGGGCAAGAACCCGGTTACCTTTGAGAGCAGTTGGGTGGGGGAGCTGGGGAGGCGCCGTTGCGGACTCGCAGGAAGCAGCCCGACGTACCGGCCCCGGGCAGTCCGTGGAGCGAGATCGTGCCCGGTCTGTGGATGGGCGGGCACGAGTTCATGGGGCCCTCGGGGCAGCTCGAGTTCGCCGTCGTCCGGGACGAGTTCGATCTTGTACAGACCTTGCTGAGGCTGCCGGGACACGGGCCGGACGCGGGCGTGGAGCACCATGTGTGGCCGATACCGGACGGTCCGCTGGACGGGACGCAGCTCGCCGGCGTGATGCGGCTGGCGCGGGCCGCGAGCGACGCGCTGGACGCGGGCCGCAGGGTGCTCGTCCGCTGCTACCACGGGTACAACCGCTCGGGGCTGGTGGTCGCGCACACCCTGGTCGGCCGGGGCCACTCCGCCGACGAGGCCATCCGGCTCATCCGCACCCGGCGCTCCCCCTGGGCACTGCACAACGAGCTCTTCGTCGAGTACCTGCGGGCGGGCCTGTCCACGGCCCGGCTGCTGGAGGAGCTGGCCGAGTAGCGGGATAACCGTTTCTCCCGACGAATAGGGTGTACGGCGCCACCGAACGATCCGAGCCACTGGAGTACCGTGCCCTTCAGCCGTCCCGCGCGCACCGCGCTCCGCGCCGTCGCCGTCGCCCTGCTCGCGGCGACGGCGGCGGCCTGTGGCGACACGGGCGGTCTGCGCGGCGCCGGCGCGACCCCCACCGCGATCAGTCCCGTGAAGCTCTGGCCGGACCTGCGGCCGGCGTCCAGCCCGGCCTACGAGTACGACGAGGGGTCGACCGAGGCCGTGAAAGGCGTCACCGCCCCCGGTGAGGACATACGCGAGGTCGACCCGGTCGCGGTCGTACGGGCGGAGATCGCCGCGCACCCGGACGACTACGGCTCCAAGGGTGCGTACCACGAGACGGCTCTGCGGACGGACGAGTGCGGGAAGGGCACCGGCCGCGGCCGGTGCCCCCTCCTGAAGGCGTACTACCGGGACCTGACCGGTGACGGCAGGGACGACATGACGCTGGGCTTCCGGCTGTTCCCGACCAACCAGACGGCCGTGCGCGTCTATGCCTTCGAGGGGCACCGGCTCGTCCAGGTCATGGCCGACAACGACGCGATCATCGGGGTCGAGCTGGCCGGACGCGCGGTGATCGTCCGCTCGCCCGCCGGGATCGCCGGCTACGAGTACCGCACGACCTGGGAGTGGGACCAGAGCCAGCGCGCGATGGTGTTCACGCGCGACGAGTTCCTGCGCACCGGCCGGCGCAAGGAGTCCCCCGCTCCCTCCACGTCACCGCCCGCCTCCACCACCCGCTCCTCCTCGCCCTCCGCGTCGCCCTCCGCGAGCGTGCGATGAGGCTCGCGCTCCCGCAGTGGGCCGGGACGCTCGCCGTGAAGGCGGCCGCGTTCATCATGGTGATGTGCTGCGCGCTGGCCGCCCTGCTGGGCGTCCTGGTGCATGTCTCGGTGACCGACCAGACCGTCGGCCAGGCCCGAAACCAGGCGCTGGACCGGCTGACGGACACGACCAGGGCGTACCAGGCCGGGGACGCGCTGCTGCCCGACGCCGGGGTGGACCCGCACGGGCTGCCCCAGTCGCTGCGGGCACTGGCGGTGGCCGGGCACCGGGGCACGATGGTCGCCACGCACAACGGACGCCCCGCGATGTGGGCGGCGGGGCCCGCCGACGGCGACCGGGCGCTGGCCGTGGAGGTCGACTACTCGCAGCAGGCCCGCACCATCGCCGCGCTCGACAGGTCGATCCTGTGGTCGTCGGTGCTGGCGATCACGGCGACGCTGCTGGTCGGCGCGTTCGCGGTGACCCGGGTGACCCGGCGGCTGCACGGCACGGCCCGGGTGGCGCGGCGGATCAGCGCGGGCGACCTGGACGCGCGCGTGAACGACCCGCGCACGAAGGACGTGACGCGTCCCCAGGACGAGGTGGGCGCGGTCGCCGCCGCGCTGGACTCGATGGCGTCGTCGCTGCAGAGCAAGCTGCTGAGCGAGCAGCGGTTCACCGCTGACGTGGCGCACGAGCTGCGCACCCCGCTGACCGGGCTGCACGCGGCGGCCGAGCTGCTGCCGCCGGGCCGGCCGACGGAGCTGGTGCGGGACCGGGTGGCGGCGCTGCGCACGCTCACCGAGGACCTGCTGGAGATCTCCCGGCTCGACACCGGACGCGAGCGGCTGGACCTGGACACCGAGGAGCTGGGCGCGCTGGCCCGCCGGGTGGTGCGGGGGTCGGCGACCGACACCGAGGTGCGGGTCGTGGGGGACGTCCGGGTGGAGACCGACCGACGGCGCCTGGAGCGGGTGCTCGGCAATCTCGTGGCCAACGCGCACAAGCACGGGCGGGCGCCGGTGGTGCTGACGGTGGACGGACCGGTCGTCACCGTGCGGGACCACGGGGACGGCTATCCGGACTACCTGGTGGAGCACGGGCCGCAGCGGTTCCGCACCGAGGGCGGGGCGACGGGGCACGGACTGGGGCTGACGATCGCGCTGGGCCAGGCGGAGGTGCTGGGCGCCCGGCTGGCCTTCGGGAACGCCCCCGACGGCGGCGCGTTGGCCACGCTCACGCTCCCCGGGGCACCGCCGGCGGCCGGACCGGCCTCCTCCGGGGCTCCTTAGCGGGGCGAGCGGGGACGCGGGGGCGTCCCCTCCCGATGGCGCAGCGTGGCGGGCGCCGCCCCGGGTGCGCTCCTAGGGTGGCGTTCAGTCAGGTCCGTACCGTTGCGGGAGGTTCCTCATGCCCCTGCGCGCTCCTCCGTGGTCCGGTCGCGCGAGGGCCCGCGGAACCGCCACGCTGACGCCGACCACAACACCCAGGACGGCGTATTTGGGTAAGTTCCGGACATGACGAAGGCCGGAACCACCGTGGCAGCGACGGAGCCCCTCGCGCCCTCCGTACGTCTCCCCCGTCGCCGCGGCATCGAACTCGCCCTGATCGTGCTGGCCGTGCTGCTGTCCGTGTACGGCTACTGCGCCGTCGGCCTGGCGAAGACCGGCACCGTCCCGCCCGGCGCCGTGGGCTACGGCGCCGGGCTCGGTGTGCTCGCCCTGCTCGCGCACATCGCCGTCCGCCTCCGGGCCCCGTACGCCGATCCCCTCCTTCTGCCCATCGGCGTGCTCCTCAACGGGCTCGGCCTGGTCCTCATCTACCGGCTCGACCTGGAGACGCCCGGCGACCGGGCCGCCCCCGCCCAACTCGTCTGGTCCACGCTCGGCGTGGCGCTGTTCACCGTGGTGGTCCTGCTGCTGCGCGACCACCGGGTGCTCCAGCGCTACGCGTACGTCAGCGTGGTCGCGGCCCTCGCCCTGCTCATGGCGCCGATCCTCTTCCCGGCGGTGAACGGCGCCCGCATCTGGATCCTGATCGCCGGATTCTCCATCCAGCCCGGCGAGTTCGCGAAGGTGCTCCTCGCGGTGTTCTTCGCCGCGTACCTGGCGGCCAACCGCAGCGCGCTCGCCTACGCGGGCCGCCGCATCTGGTTCGTGCAGCTGCCCACCGGCCGCGTCCTCGGCCCGATCCTGGCCATCTGGCTGATCAGCGTGGGCGTTCTCGTCCTGGAGCGGGACCTGGGCACCTCGCTGCTGTTCTTCGGCCTGTTCGTCGTCCTGCTGTACGTCGCCACCGGCCGCACCGGCTGGATCGCGGTCGGTCTGCTGCTCGCCGTGTTCGGCGCGGTGGCCGTCGGCTGGCTGGAGCCCCATGTGCACAGCAGGGTCCAGGACTGGCTGCATCCGTTCGCCACCATCGAGGCGGGCCTGGGCCCCAACCAGCTCGCCCAGTCCCTGTTCGCCTTCGCGGCGGGCGGCGTCCTCGGCGCCGGGCTGGGGCTCGGGCACTCGATCCTGATCGGCTTCGCGGCCAAGTCGGACTTCATCCTGGCGACGGCGGGCGAGGAGCTGGGCCTGGCCGGACTGTCGGCGATCTTCCTCCTGTACGGCCTGCTGGTGGAACGCGGCTACCGGGCCGGGGGGGGGGGGGGGGCGCCCCCCCCCCCCCCCCCCCCCCCCCGCCCGCCCCCCCCCCCCCCCCCCCCCGCAGGGGGGTGAGGTGGCGGGGGGGGCGGGGAGGTGGGCGA
>NZ_JBHYKH010000028.1:20348-36668 GCF_042741275.1 Streptomyces sp. NPDC058964 | reverse complement strand
TGGTCGTGGTCGCCGGGCCCGATCCGGCGCTGGTCGACCACTGCCTGCGGGAGCTCGGCATCACCCGGATCCCGCTGGTCGTGCTGACCCACTTCCATGCCGATCACGTCACCGGACTGCCCGGCGTGCTGAGAGACCGCTCGGTGGGCGCGATCGAGACGACCGGCTTCGAAGAGCCCGTGGAACAGGCCGAGTTCGTACGGAGGGAGGCGGTGCGACGGCACATCCCGCTCAGCCACGCCGTCGCCGGGGAGGAGCGGCGCACCGGCGCACTGTCCTGGCGGGTGCTGTGGCCGCCGCCGAGTGGGCCGGCACCCGAGCCGGACGGTCCCAACGACGCGAGTGTGGTCATGCTCGTGCACTCGGCCGGGCTGCGGCTGCTGCTGCTCGGAGACCTGGAACCCCCGGCCCAGCAGGCGCTGGCGAGATCCCCGGCGGCGGCCGAGCTGGCCGATGTGGACGTCCTCAAGGTCGCCCACCACGGCTCGGCCCACCAGGACCCGGACCTGATACGCCTGGTGGCCCCCCGGGTGGCGCTCGTCTCGGCGGGTGCCGGGAACCCGTACGGCCATCCCGCGCCCGGCACCGTGGCGACGCTGCGCGACGCAGGGGCGGCGGTGCTGCGCACGGACCGGGACGGGGCGCTCGCGGTCGTCGGGACGGGCGGGGCGGACGGGGAGGTGCGGGTGGCGCGAGACTGAGGGCATGAATTCAGCACAGGTTGACGCCTATCTCGGCCGCCTGGGCGCCCAGCGCCCGGCGTCGCCCACCGTCGAGGCCCTGCGCGAACTGCACCTGCGCCATCTGCGGGCGGTGCCCTTCGAGAATCTTGCGATCCACCTCGGTGAGGAGATCGTCCTGGAGGAGAAGCGGCTGCTGGACAAGGTGGTGGGGGCACGGCGGGGCGGATTCTGCTACGAACTGAACGGCGCCTTCGGAACGTTGCTCGCCGCACTCGGCTTCGACGTCGTCCTGCTCGCGGCACGGGTGTACGGGGACGAGGGGCGGCTCGGGATTCCGTACGACCATCTCGTACTGCGGGTGGGCACGGCGGGCGGGGGCGACTGGCTCGCCGATGTCGGGTTCGGGGCGCACAGCCACTATCCACTGGCGTTCGGGGAGCGAGGGGAGCAGGAGGATCCGGGAGGAACGTTCCGCATCGCCGGGGCCGGTCCGGACGCGGCCGGTGCGGTCGGCGCGGGCGGGCCGGACGGTGTAGCGGACCTGGACGTGGTGCGGAACGGGAAGTCCCAGTACCGCCTGGAGACCCGGCCCCGGGTGCTCGGCGACTTCGCGGCCGGGGCGTGGTGGCACAGCACCTCGCCCGCGTCGCACTTCACCCGGTCGCTGGTCTGCTCGCGGGTCACGGAGGACGGAGGAAGGATCACGCTCGGGGGGCGCGCGCTGACGGTGACGGGGGCCGACGGGACGAAGCAGGTGCGTGAACTGGGTACGGACGAGGAGGTGCTCGCCGTGTACCGGGACCGGTTCGGGATCGAGCTCGGCACCGTGCCGACGGTGCGCGGGACGGACCGGGCCGGCTGATCCGGGCGCCGGTTGCGACGGACGGGTCCCGGGGCGGCCGTGCCGAACCGGTGTCGGAGAATGACCTCGTGAGCGATGTGAGACATGTGCTGGTGCTGCCCGACCGCGATGCCGCGGAGGCGGCGGCGGAGGCGCTCGGGGAGCGGTTCGGGGTCGACGAGGAGCCGCAGTTGGTGCGCGACGCGCTGGCCGGTGAGGACGATGCCGAGGACGCGCAGTGGCTCCTGGTCCTGCGCGACGAGAAGGAGCGCCTCGACCCGCGGGAACTGGACGCGTTCGCGGGGGAGTGGGACGGCTGGCGCGAGGAGCCGTAGAGCCGCGTGGCGGCCGTGCCGCCGTCGCGCCCGGCACGGGCGGCCCGCGGCGCGGTCCGTTGTCAGTGGCGCGTGGGATGCTTGTCCCGATGGCCAGGAAGACTGCGAATGACGACCCTCTCGCCCCGGTGACGCTCGCCGTGGGCCAGGAGGACCTCCTGCTCGACCGTGCCGTACAGGAGGTGGTGGCCGCCGCCAGGGCCGCCGATGCCGACACGGACGTGCGTGACCTGACCCCGGACCAGCTGCAGCCCGGCACGCTCGCCGAGCTGACCAGCCCGTCGCTCTTCGCGGAGCGCAAGGTCGTGGTCGTACGCAATGCGCAGGACCTGTCCGCCGACACGATCAAGGACGTGAAGGCGTATCTCGGGGCGCCCGCGGAGGAGATCACCCTCGTCCTGCTGCACGCGGGCGCGGCCAAGGGCAAGGGCCTGCTCGACGCGGCGCGCAAGGCGGGCGCCCGGGAGGTGGCCTGCCCGAAGATGACCAAGCCGGCGGACCGCCTCGCGTTCGTGCGGAGCGAGTTCCGCGGGCTCGGCCGGTCGGCCACGCCCGAGGCGTGCCAGGCGTTGGTCGACGCGATCGGAAGCGATCTGCGGGAGCTGGCGTCGGCGGTGACGCAGCTCGTCGCCGACGTCGAGGGGACGATCGACGAGGCCGTCGTCGGGCGGTACTACACCGGTCGTGCCGAGGCCTCCAGTTTCACGGTCGCCGACCGGGCCGTCGAGGGCCGCACGGCGGAGGCGCTGGAGGCGCTGCGCTGGTCGCTGGCGACCGGCGTGGCGCCGGTTCTGATCACCAGCGCGCTGGCCCAGGGGGTGCGGGCGATCGGGAAGCTGTCGTCCGCGCGTGGCGGCCGGCCCGCCGATCTCGCGCGGGAGCTGGGCATGCCGCCGTGGAAGATCGACCGGGTCCGGCAGCAGATGCGGGGTTGGACACCGGACGGGGTCGCGATCGCGCTGCGGGCGGTGGCCGAGGCCGACGCGGGGGTGAAGGGCGGCGGGGACGACCCCGAGTACGCGCTGGAGAAGGCGGTGGTGACGATCGCGCGCGCCGCCCGGTCCCGGGGGCGCTGAGACAGCGGGGCAGGACGTTCTCCGTGCCGTACGCCCTTGTCCGGCCCCGGGCCGGGACGACGTCCGGGCATGCCGAAGGCTCCGGCGCCCGCCCTGGGGAAGGGCGGACCGGAGCCTTCGGTTCAAGCTGGTGAGCTCATACCCGCGTGGCGAACGCAGGCCGCGTATGAGCTCGGGCTGCCGGACGGGAGCGGATGAGAGAGGGCCCGCTCTTGATCCCTCCGGCGGTCAAGTCGGAGTGTGACTCAGCCCTTGAGAGAAGCGACCTTGGAAGCCAGCGCCGACTTCTTGTTGGCGGCCTGGTTCTTGTGGATGACGCCCTTCGAGACGGCCTTGTCGAGCTGACGCGCGGCAGCGCGCTGGTACTCGGTGGCCTTCTCGACGTCACCCGCGGCAGCGGCCTCACGGGCCTTGCGGATCGCGGTCTTCAGAGAGGACTTGACGGCCTTGTTGCGCAGCCGGGCCTTCTCGTTGGTCTTGATCCGCTTGATCTGGGACTTGATGTTCGCCACGAATGAGCCTTTTCAGGTTCTGGCACGGGGCCGCACGGGTCCCGTACCGATGATTTCTTGAAGATGTGCCTCGCGCTGAGAGGGCATGAGACACAGCCACCCAGGGTACCAGCGGCTCCCCGAGCGGCCCAAACCGGCCCTCGGTCCGCGCCCGTGGGACCATGGAGACTACGTATCGATCCGACCCGAGGCATAAGGCGCCTCAAGAGACAGGACCCTGCGTGCCCGCGACCCCTAAGAATGTGCCCGAGCCGAGCCGTACCGAACCGGCTCTGATCCGCAATTTCTGCATCATCGCGCACATCGACCACGGCAAGTCCACGCTCGCCGACCGGATGCTCCAGCTGACCGGTGTGGTCGAGCAGCGGCAGATGCGTGCTCAGTACCTCGACCGGATGGACATCGAGCGCGAGCGCGGCATCACGATCAAGTCCCAGGCGGTGCGTCTGCCCTGGGCCCCGACCGAGGGCCCCGACCAGGGCACGACCCACATCCTCAACATGATCGACACCCCGGGGCACGTCGACTTCACGTACGAGGTCTCACGGTCGCTCGCGGCCTGTGAGGGGACCGTCCTCCTCGTCGACGCCGCCCAGGGGATCGAGGCCCAGACCCTCGCCAACCTCTACCTGGCGATGGAGAACGACCTCACGATCATCCCCGTACTGAACAAGATCGACCTGCCGGCCGCGCAGCCCGAGAAGTTCGCCGAGGAGCTGGCCAACCTGGTCGGCTGCGACCCCGACGACGTGCTGCGGGTCTCCGCCAAGACCGGTCTCGGCGTCGACGCGCTGCTCGACAGGGTGGTCCGGGACATCCCGGCGCCGGTCGGGGTCAAGGACGCGCCCGCCCGAGCGATGATCTTCGACTCCGTGTACGACTCGTACCGGGGCGTGGTCACGTACGTCCGTGTCATCGACGGTCAGCTCAACAAGCGCGAGCGGATCAAGATGATGTCCACGGGAGCCACGCACGAATTGCTGGAGATCGGCACCAACTCGCCCGAGATGCTGGCGGCCGACGGTCTCGGCGTCGGCGAGGTGGGCTATCTGATCACGGGTGTGAAGGACGTCCGCCAGTCCAAGGTCGGTGACACCGTCACCAGCCAGGTCAAGGGCGCCACGGAGGCCCTGGGCGGGTACAAGGACCCCAAGCCCATGGTCTTCTCCGGCCTGTATCCGCTGGACGGCTCGGACTACCCCGAGCTGCGCGAGGCCCTGGACAAGCTGCAGCTCAACGACGCCGCGCTGGTGTACGAGCCGGAGACCTCGGCGGCCCTCGGTTTCGGCTTCCGCGTCGGCTTCCTCGGGCTGCTGCACCTCGACGTGATCCGCGAGCGACTGGAGCGCGAGTTCGGGCTCGACCTGATCGCCACCGCGCCCAACGTGGTCTACCGCGTGGTCATGGAGGACCGCAGCGAGCACATCGTCACCAACCCGAGCGAATTCCCCGAAGGCAAGATCGGCGAGGTGTACGAGCCGGTCGTGCGTGCCACGATCCTGGCGCCGACCGAGTTCATCGGCTCGATCATGGAGCTGTGCCAGACCAGGCGCGGCACCCTCCTCGGCATGGACTACCTCTCCGAGGACCGGGTCGAGATCCGCTACACGCTGCCGCTCGCCGAGATCGTCTTCGACTTCTTCGACCAGCTGAAGTCGAAGACGCGTGGTTACGCGTCGCTGGACTACGAGCCCACCGGCGAGCAGACCTCCAGCCTGGTCAAGGTCGACATCCTGCTGCACGGCGACAAGGTGGACGCCTTCTCGGCGATCACCCACAAGGACGCCGCGTACGCGTACGGGGTACGGCTCGTCGCCAAGCTGCGCGAGCTCATCCCGCGGCAGGCCTTCGAGGTGCCGGTGCAGGCCGCCATCGGCTCCCGGGTGATCGCCCGCGAGACCATCCGCGCCATCCGCAAGGACGTCCTCGCCAAGTGCTACGGCGGTGACATCTCCCGTAAGCGGAAGCTGCTGGAGAAGCAGAAGGAAGGCAAGAAGCGGATGAAGATGGTGGGTTCCGTGGAGGTTCCGCAGGAGGCCTTCATCGCGGTTCTCTCCAGCGATGACAGCGCGGGGTCGGCCAAGGGCAAGAAGTAACCGCCGATCACCAGCAGTAAGCGCGGTTGCGTCGGCAAACCGGGCGCAAGGGGGCTCGTCGTGCGAAAGTGCGGTGGGCCCCTCCGCATGCGGGTGGTCACTCTCTGGAGGAAGTGACAGGCCGCCGCCCCTTACGAACCGGCCGGTCGGGCTCTACTCTGATCTCTGCTCGATAGTTACTCGCGAGTTAAACAACAAGCGCTAACCACACCCGTGAGTTAACCCAGCCGCACTGAGCCAGCCGCACTGTCGCGGGCCCCGGAGGATGTCGTGAGCGACACACAGACCCTGATCGAGAACCGTCCGCCGTCCGTGGCGACTCTTTTCCTGGACCGCGTGGCGGCCACACCGGACGCAGAGGCCTACCGCTACCCGGTACCGGCCGCGTCCGGCCAGGGCCCGGACGACTGGAAGTCGCTGAGCTGGGGACAGGCCGCCGAGCGGGTCTACGCGATCGCGGCCGGGCTCATCGAGCTGGGCGTGCAGCCCGAGCAGCGCGTGGCCCTCGCCTCCTCGACCCGCGTCGAGTGGATCCTCGCCGACCTCGGCATCCTGTGCGCCGGTGCGGCCACGACGACCGTCTACCCGCAGACCAACGCCGACGAGTCCGCGTTCATCCTCTCCGACTCCGAGAGCCGGGTGCTGATCGCGGAGGACGCGGCCCAGCTCGCCAAGGCCGTGGAGAAGCGCGGTGAGCTGCCCGAGCTGACCCATGTGGTCGTCGTCGACCCGGCCGGCGTCGAGACCGGCGACTGGGTGCTCACCCTCGCCGAGCTGGAGCAGCGCGGCGCCGCGTACCTGGAGAAGCACCCGCAGCTGATCAAGGAGCGGGTGGCGGCGATCACCAAGGACCAGCTCGCCACCCTCATCTACACCTCCGGCACCACGGGCCGCCCCAAGGGTGTGCGTCTGCCGCAGGACAACTGGTCGTACATGGCGAAGGCGATCGCCTCGACCGGACTCGTCGGCACGGATGACGTGCAGTACCTGTGGCTGCCCCTCGCCCACGTCTTCGGCAAGGTGCTCACCTCCGGCCAGATCGAGGTCGGACACGTCACCGCGGTCGACGGCCGGGTCGACAAGATCATCGAGAATCTGCCGGTGGTCCAGCCGACGTACATGGCGGCCGTGCCGCGCATCTTCGAGAAGGTCTACAACGGGGTCGCGGCGAAGGCCCGTGCGGGCGGAGCGGCCAAGTACAAGATCTTCCAGTGGGCCGCCGAGGTCGCCCGCGAGTACGCCAAGGCCAGCCAGGACAACTTCCGGCGCACCGGCACGGCGACCGTGCCCTTCGGCCTCTCGGCCAAGCACAAGGTCGCGGACACCCTCGTCTACTCCAAGCTGCGCGAGGCCTTCGGTGGCCGGCTGCGAGCCTGCGTCTCCGGCTCCGCGGCCCTGGCGCCCGAGATCGGCTACTTCTTCGCCGGCGCCGGCGTGCACATCCTGGAGGGCTACGGCCTCACCGAGTCCTCCGCGGCCTCCTTCGTCAACCCCGGCGAGGCCTACCGCACCGGCACGGTCGGCAAGCCGGTGCCCGGCTGCGAGGTGCGCATCGCGGACGACGGCGAGATCCTGCTGCGCGGCCCGGGCATCATGCAGGGCTACCACGGGCTGCCGGAGAAGACCGCGGAGGTCCTGGAGGCGGACGGCTGGTTCCACACCGGCGACATCGGCGAGCTGTCCCCCGACGGCTACCTGCGCATCACCGACCGCAAGAAGGACCTGATCAAGACGTCCGGCGGCAAGTACATCGCGCCCGCCGAGGTCGAGGGCCAGTTCAAGGCGGTGTGCCCGTACGTCTCCAACATCCTGGTGCACGGCGCGGACCGGAACTTCTGCACCGCCCTCATCGCCCTCGACGAGGTCGCCATCCTCGACTGGGCGAAGGACAACGGCCTGGCGGGCAAGTCCTACGCCGAGGTCGTCGCCGCGCCCGCCACGGTCGAGCTGGTCGACGGCTACGTCAAGCAGCTCAACGAGGGCCTGCAGCGCTGGCAGACCATCAAGAAGTTCCGCCTCCTCCCGCGCGACCTCGACGTCGAACACGGCGAGATCACCCCGAGCCTGAAGCTCAAGCGCCCGGTGGTGGAGCGCGAGTACAAGCACCTGATCGACGAGATGTACTCGGGCACGCGCGAGGCGTAGGTCCTGGCCGGGCGGTTGGCACGCGCGTGTGGTTCGTCTGCCGGGCGGGTGGCGGGCGTGTCTCTGCCGGGGGTGCGGGGTCGCCTTCCGCGGGGTCGCCTCACGCGAGTGTTGCGGCCGGGCGCCTGATCGACGAGGTGTACTCGGGCACGCGCGAGGCGTAGGCCTGGGCCGGGCGGTTGTCGCGCGCGGCCCGATCGGGTCCCTGGCAGGGGCGGAGTCCTAGTGGGCCCGCCCCTGCCGTCCTATCAGCTCGACCAGTTGCTGGAGCTCCTGGACCCGGCCGCGGGCCTCCGGGAGGTTCAGGGGGTCGTCGGCCAGGAGCTTTTCCAGGGCCGCCAGGTGGGTGGCCACCTGGGCGCAGTTGGCCTGCTCCTGGGAGAGCAGGCGTTCCAGCTGGCGGTTCTTGCGGTGGAGGTCCAGGAACACGGAGACCTTGGCGCGCAGGACCCACGGGTCGAAGGGCTTGGTCAGGAAGTCGGCGGCGCCCGTGGCATAGCCGCGGAAGGCGTAGCCCGCGTCGTCGTCCGCGCCGGTCAGGAAGATGATCGGGATGTCCTTGGTCTGGTCGAGCCGCTTGATGTTCGCGGCCGTCTCGAAGCCGTCCATGCCCGGCATGCGGATGTCCAGGAGGACCACGGCGAACCGCTGCCGCAGCAGCGCCTTCATCGCCTCCTCGCCCGAACGCGCTCGCACGAGCGGTTGGTTGAGGGACCCCAGGACGGCCTCCAGCGCGATCAGGTTGTCCTCCATGTCGTCCACGAGGAGGATCCCGGCGCGCTCGCCGGTCGTTGCCTCAGCGCTCACGGTGACGGTGCCTCACTTGGTCTGTTCCTCTGCGGCCGGCTCCTCGCCCTCCGTGGCGTCGGGGTCCAGGAGCGCGCACACGACGGTCAGCAGCCGGTCGACGTCCACCGGTTTGGGCACGTAGTCGTTGGCGCCACGGGCCATCGACTTGTCCCGGTCCCCGGGCATCGCCTTGGCCGTCAGCGCGACGATCGGCAGCCCGGCCCAGCGCGGGGTGCGGCGGATGGCGGAGATGGTCTCGTAGCCGTCCATCTCCGGCATCATGATGTCCATCAGGACCAGTTCGACGTCCGGGTTGCGTTCCAGGGTCTCGATGCCCTCCCGGCCGTTCTCCGCGTAGAGGACGGGCATGCCCACTCGGCCCAGGACATGGGTGAGTGCGAAGACGTTGCGGATGTCGTCGTCCACGATGAGCACCCGCCGGCCGGGCAGCACCTGGCCCGCGCGACCCGACTTCCAGGCCTCCAGCTTGGTGGGCGCCGGCCAGGAGTCGTCCGTGTCATGGGCCGCGGGGTAAGGCTCGGCGGCCGGCTGCGCGGGGATCGTGACGGTCGTACGTTCCTCGGGCACCGGTCCGGGCGCCGGGTGACCGGGGCTGAGGACGGGGACGTACAGGGTGAACGTGGAGCCCCGGCCCGGCTCGCTCTCCGCGACGATACGGCCGCCCAGCAGGCCCGCGATCTCCCGGCTGATGGACAGTCCCAGCCCGGTGCCGCCGTACTTGCGGTTGGTCGTGCCGTCCGCCTGCTGGAACGCCTCGAAGATCACCGGGAGTTTCTCGGCGGCGATCCCGATGCCGGTGTCCGAGACCGCGAAGGCGATCACCTCGCCGCTGTCGCGGACGTAGTGGTGCTCCGGGTCCTTCACCCGGTTCACCCGCAGCTCCACCCGGCCCGTCGCGGTGAACTTGATCGCGTTGGACAGCAGGTTGCGCAGGATCTGCTGCAGGCGCTGCTCGTCCGAGTACATCTCCCGCGGCACGTCCTCGCCGACCGACACCTCGAAGGCGAGCCCCCGGTCCAGGGTGAGCGGCCGGAAGGTCGCGTGCACGTAGTCCAGCAGCTTGATCAACGGCAGTCGCTTCGGGCGTACGTCCATCCGGCCCGCCTCGATCTTCGACAGGTCCAGGATGTCGTTGATCAGCTGGAGCAGGTCCGAGCCCGAGCGGTGGATCGTCGTCGCGAACTGCACCTCCTGTTCGGAGAGATGGCTGTCCGGGTTGTCCGAGAGCAGCCTCGCCAGGATCAGCAGGGAGTTCAGCGGCGTCCGGAGCTCGTGGGACATGTTCGCCAGGAACTCCGACTTGTACTGCGACGACGTCGCGAGCAGCGCCGCCTTCTCCTCCAGTTCCGCGTTGGAGCGCTGCAACTCGGCCTGCTGCTTCTGGAGTTCGTCCGAGCGCTCCTGGAGCTGCATCGCGAGGCGCTGGGACTCGCCGAGCAGGGACTCGGTGCGGGAGTTGGCGATGATCGTGTTGATGGCGACGCCGATGGTGTTCACGAACTGGTCGAAGAACGCCAGGTGCACGTCGGAGAAGCGGGAGAACGAGGCCAGCTCGATCACCCCGAGGAGCTTGTCCTCGAACAGGATCGGGATGATGACGATCGTCGTGGGGGCGGCCTCCCCGAGCCCGCTGTTGATCTTGATGTAGTCGGGCGGGGCCTCCTCCACCAGGATCCGCTTCTTCTCCCGGGCCGCCTGCCGGACCAGGCCGTGCACCGGGAGGCCGCCCGTCTCCACGGTCGCCCCCTGCGCCGCGCCGTAACCGGCGATGAACGCCAGCCCCTTCGCCGGCTCGGCCGTACGCAGCGAGGAGCCGTCCTCGTCCGGGTCGGCCAGGAAGAACGCGCCGTACTGGGCGTTCACCAGCGGCGTCAGCTCGCGCAGGATCAGATCGGCGACCTCCATCAGGTCGCGGTGGCCCTGCATCAGCGCGGCGAGACGGGCCAGGTTGGACTCCAGCCAGTCCTTCGCGCGTGTCGTCTCCCGCAGGTTGGCCACCATCAGGTTGATGTTGTCCTTCAGCTCCGCGACCTCGCCGCGTGCCTCGACGGTGATCGAGCGGGACATGTCGCCCTGCGCGACGGCGGAGGCGACCTCGGCGATCGCGCGGACCTGGGTGGTGAGGTTGAGGGCGAGTTCGTTCACGTTCGTCGTCAGGCGCTTCCAGGTGCCGTACACGCCCTCGACCCGGGCCTGCCCGCCGAGCTGCCCCTCGCTGCCCACCTCGCGGGCCACGCGCGTCACCTCCGAGGAGAAGGAGGACAGCGTGTCCACCATCGTGTTGATGGTGGTCTTCAGCTCCAGGATCTCGCCGCGCGCGTCCACGTCGATCTTCTTCGACAGGTCGCCCTTGGCGACCGCGGTCGTCACCTGGGCGATGTTGCGGACCTGGGAGGTCAGGTTCAGTGCCATGAAGTTGACGTTGTCGGTGAGGTCCTTCCAGACGCCGCTGGCGCCCCGTACCTGGGCCTGACCGCCGAGGTTGCCCTCGGTGCCGACCTCGCGGGCGACCCTGGTGACCTCGTCGGCGAAGGCGGAGAGCTGGTCGACCATCGTGTTGATCGTGGACTTCAGCTCCAGGATCTCGCCCTTGGCCTCCACCGTGATCTTCTTGCCGAGATCGCCCTGGGCCACGGCCGTCGAGACGAGGGCGATGTTGCGGACCTGTGAAGTCAGGTTGTCCGCCATGAAGTTGACGTTGTCGGTGAGGTCCTTCCAGACGCCGCTGACGCCGCGTACCTGGGCCCGGCCGCCCAGCTGCCCTTCCGTGCCGACCTCGCGGGCCACCCTGGTGACCTCGTCGGCGAAGGCGGAGAGCTGGTCCACCATGGTGTTGACGGTGAGCTTCAGCTCCAGCAGTTCCCCGGTCGCCTCGACCGTCACCGTGCGGGTCAGGTCGCCGCGGGCCACCGACGTGGTCACCAGGGCGATGTCGCGGACCTGGGCGGTCAGCCGGGCCGCCATCGTGTTGACCGCCTCGGTCACGTCCCGCCAGCTTCCGGACAGGCCCCGCACCTTGGCCCGCCCGCCGAGCCGTCCCTCGGTGCCGACCTCGCGGGCCACCCGGGTCACCTCGCCGGTGAACAGGGACAGCTGGTCGACCATCGTGTTCACGGCCCTGCCGAGCCGCCGCAGATCACCCCGTAACTGCCGGCTGCCGTCGTGCAGGTCGACCCGCTGCGTCAGGTCGCCGCCGGCCACCGCGTCCAGAACGCGTGTGGCGTTGGCCGCCGGGGCGACCAGCGCGTCCAGGATCTGGTTCACGTCGTTGACGCGGGACGTCCACGCGCCCTGGCCGGGGCTCGCCGATATCCGCTCGTCGAGCCGTCCGTGCCGCACCAGTTCGCGCTTCACCCGCCGCAGCTCCGAGTTGAAGTGCAGGCTCCGGTCGATGATCTGGTTGAAGACCGCGGCGAGTTCGGCGTCGATGCCGTGCCCGGTCTCCGGCACCTTGGCGAAGTCGCCGTCCCGTGCGGCGGTCATGGCGGCGAGCAGCGGCCGCAGCGCGGATGCTCGGAGTTGTTCCGGTTTCTGTCCGTCTTCGAGCACACGCGTAGCACTGTTCTCACTCATGGCGGCCCACTTCGGTAACTCGGTGCTTATGGGCGCAGCCAGTCTGTCACTCTGTCCGCATCGATCGAGGCGTATTCGTCCTAACTGCTCCGGGAGCTGGTGATGGGGGCCATACCGACGCGGCGGGAAACCGTTGCCCGTCTTCACGGTGTGCCCGCGCACCGGAGCACGGAAGAGCGTACGGAGGTGCGCGCGACGCTGCCCGGAAGCCCCCTGGCGCCGGGCTCCGCCCGCGCCCTGGTACGCGCCCTGCTCACCGAGTGGACCGACCTCGGCCTCGTCACCTCCGAGCGGCTCGCCGACGACGCCATGGTCGCGGTCAGCGAACTCGTCACCAACGCCGTCGTGCACGCGGGCACCGACGTCGAGCTGACCTGCCACCTGGAGGACGCCGGCGCGCTCGTCCTCGAGGTCACCGACCACCACCCCTCGCGCGCACCCCGCGACAACGGCACCGACGGGCCGTCCGGGACCCCGGAGTACGGCCGTGGCCTGCGCCTCGTGGCCACGCTCGCCGAGTCCTGGGGCGTCACCTACCGCACCGGCGCCAAGACCGTGTGGGCGCGGCTGCCCGCCGAGGGGAGCCCCGCCGCCGACGAGATCGAGGCGTACGCCGGGGAACTCGCCCTGGAACGCGGTCTGAGGGTCGCCGAGATCCTGGCGCCGGAGCCGCAGCGTGCCGAGCGGGACCGGGACTGGCTCGACCGGGGCGCGCTGTCCTTCCTCGCCGAGGCCTCCGACCTGCTGGCGGGGCAGCTCGACGAGAACCTGGTCGCCGCGCTCACCGGGCAGTTGATCGTGCCCCGGCTCGCCGACTGGTGCGCGGTGTGGCTGGAGGACGAGTCGACCGGGAGGTGGGGGACCCACCGCTCCGGCGGGGGCGGTGGCGGAGAGGGCTGGGGGGAGGGCAGCGGCGCGGCCTGGCCGCGCCTGGCCCGGGTCTGGCACGGCAGCGAGAACCGCATCGAGGAGCTGCGCCGGACCCTGGAGAAGGACCCGCCGCGGCCCCGGGACGGACTACGGTCCGGACCCGAGCCCTACCCCTGGCCGAGCGGGGCGCTCGGTCCGCAGGGCACCGACGGCACGGCGCTCGCCTACCGGCTGATCGCGGGCGGCCGTCCGCTGGGCACCCTGGTCATCGGGCGGTGCGGCCTGCTGAGTTTCCCGGACGAGATCACCGGGCTCGTCGAGGACCTCGGCCGCCGGGTGGCGCTCGCCATCGGCGCGGCCCGCCAGTACGCCCGCCAGGCCACCATCAGTGCCGTCCTGCAGCGCGGGCTGCTGCCCGGCGCGGTCGCCCAGATCCCCGGACTGAGCAGCGCCCTCGTCTACGAGCCGTGCGACAAGGGCGGCCCCAGCGGCGACTTCTACGACCTGTTCCCGGCGGGCGACGGCCGCTGGTGCTTCGCCGTCGGCGACGTCCAGGGCAAGGGCCCGGAGGCCGCCGTCGTCATCGGTCTCGCGCGGCCCTGGCTGCGGCTGCTGGCCCGCGAGGGCTACGGCGTCGCGGACGTGCTCGACCGCCTCAACCAGCTGCTCCTCGACGACGCCACCGAGGCCGCGGACGCGGCCGCCCGCGCGCTGGTCGCCGCCGGGGGCCGTCCCGTGACCTCCGGGGACGGCCCGCAGAACCGCTTCCTGTCCCTCCTCTACGGCGAGCTGGCGCCCTTCGACGGCGGGGTCCGCTGCACCCTCGCCTCGGCCGGCCACCCGCTGCCGCTGCTCCTCGGGCCCGACGGCGAGGTCCGCACCGCCGCGCAGCCGCAGACCCTGCTGGGGGTCGTCGAGGACGCCACGTACACCAGCGAGACCATCGAGCTGGGCCCCGGCGACAGCCTCCTCTGCGTCACCGACGGGGTCACCGAGCGGCGCTCCGGCTCCCGCCAGTTCGACGACGGCGACGGTCTCGCGCAGGCGCTCTCCGGGTGCGTGGGGCTGAGCGCCGAGCTGATCGCGGAGCGGATCAGACGGCTGGTGCACGAGTTCGGCGGCGGGGCGCCGGAGGACGATCTGGCGCTGCTGGTGCTGCAGGCGGAGTAACCGCCGCCGTACGGGACAATGGAGGACATGCCTTCCGCACTCCCCGACGGCGAGCCCGTCCCCGCCGACGGTGCGCTGCCCGCGTCCGCGCTCGCCGGGGCCGCCGACCGCCCCCTCGGCTTCTACCTGCACGTCCCGTACTGCGCGACCCGCTGCGGCTACTGCGACTTCAACACCTACACCGCCACCGAGCTGCGCGGCACCGGTGGTGTGCTCGCCTCACGCGACAACTACGCGGACACGCTGACCGACGAGATCCGCCTTGCCCGCAAGGTGCTCGGCGACGATCCGCGCGAGGTCCGCACGGTCTTCGTCGGCGGCGGCACGCCGACGCTGCTGGGCGCCGGTGACCTGGTACGGATGCTGGGGGCGATCCGCGACGAGTTCGGCCTGGCGGCCGACGCGGAGATCACGACGGAGGCGAACCCCGAGTCGGTGAACCCGGCCTACCTGGCCACGCTGCGCGAGGGCGGCTTCAACCGGATCTCCTTCGGCATGCAGAGCGCGAAGCAGCACGTGCTGAGGATCCTCGACCGCACGCACACCCCCGGCCGTCCCGAGGCGTGTGTCGCGGAGGCCCGTGCGGCGGGCTTCGAGCACGTCAACCTGGACCTGATCTACGGCACGCCCGGCGAGTCGGACGACGACTGGCGGGCCTCCCTGGACGCGGCGATCGGCGCCGGGCCCGACCATGTCTCGGCGTACGCCCTGATCGTCGAGGAGGGCACCCAGCTCGCCCGCCGCATCCGCCGGGGCGAGGTCCCGATGACGGACGACGACGTCCACGCGGACCGTTACCTGATCGCCGACGAGGCCCTGTCCGCGGCGGGCTTCGACTGGTACGAGGTCTCCAACTGGGCCACCTCGGAATCCGGCCGCTGCCTGCACAACGAGCTGTACTGGCGGGGCGCCGACTGGTGGGGCGCGGGGCCCGGGGCGCACTCGCACGTGGGCGGGGTGCGCTGGTGGAACGTGAAGCACCCGGGGGCGTACGCGGCGGCCCTGGCATCGGGGCGGGCGCCGGGCGCGGGCCGCGAGCTGCTGTCGGACGAGGACCGCCGGGTGGAGCGGATCCTGCTGGAGCTGCGGCTGCGGGAGGGGGTGCCGCTGGCGTTGCTGCGCGAGGAGGGGCTTGCCGCTTCCCGTCGGGCACTGGCGGAGGGGCTGCTGGAGAGCGGGCCGTACGAGGAGGGCCGGGCGGTACTCACGCTGCGGGGGCGGTTGCTGGCAGATGCGGTTGTGCGGGATCTGGTGGACTGATCACTCCAAGTTCGGAGCGCCACTGCCACCGGAGGAACTCGGGCTCGAACTGGACACCAGCGAGTTCGGAACGTTCCCCGACGTCAGGCCCCACCGCTGCCCGTGACGAAATCGATCAGCTCCTCCACCCTCCCGAGCAGCTCCGGCTCCAGATCCTTGTAGGACCGCACCCGCGACAGGATCCCCTGCCACGCCGCCCCCGTGTTCTCCGGCCACCCCAGCGCCCGGCACACCCCCGTCTTCCAGTCCTGCCCGCGCGGCACACGCGGCCACCCCGCGATCCCCAGTGAGGCGGGCTTCACGGCCTCCCAGATGTCGATGTACGGGTGGCCCACCACCAGCGCGTGCTCACTGGTCACCGACTGTGCGATGCGCCACTCCTTCGTGCCGGGGACCAGGTGGTCCACCAGGACACCGAGCCGCGCGTCCGGGCCGGGCGCGAAGTCGGCGACGATCGAGGGCAGGTCGTCGACGCCCTCCAGGTACTCCACGACCACGCCCTCGATGCGCAGGTCGTCGCCCCACACCTTCTCGACGAGTTCCGCGTCGTGCCGGCCCTCGACGTAGATGCGCCCGGCGCGGGCGACACGCGCGCGGGCACCGGGGACGGCGACCGAGCCGGAGGCGGTTCGGGTGGGACGCAGCGGAGCCGACGACGGCCGCACCAGCGTCACCACCCGTCCCTCCAGCAGAAAGCCCCGTGGCTCCAGCGGGAACACCCGGTGCTTGCCGAAGCGGTCCTCCAGGGTCACCGTGCCCGCCTCGCAGCGGATCACCGCGCCGCAGAACCCGGTCCCGGGCTCCTCCACCACCAGGCCGGGATCCGCCGGGACCTCGGGCACCGGCTGCGGCTTCTTCCACGGAGGGGTCAGGTCGGCGGAGTACTGGCGCATTCTGCCGACGATACGAGGAACCCGCGCGCCATGATCAGCGCGACACGCCGAAGTCC
>NZ_JBHYKH010000028.1:10788-20338 GCF_042741275.1 Streptomyces sp. NPDC058964 | reverse complement strand
TTTATACTGTCTCTGTGTTCTTTTATCTTGTGGCGCGCCCCCCCCCCCACACCCCCCCCCCCCCCCCCCGGGGCGCGAGCGCGGCGCGCGCCCCCCCCCCCCCCCCCCCCTCGACCACCGCTCCGTGACCGGGCACGTACAACGCGTCCTCGCCGCCCAGGGCGAGCAGCCGGTCGAGGGCCGCGGGCCACCGGGACGGCACGGCGTCGGGGCCCGCCTGGGGCTCGCCGGACTCCTCGACCAGATCGCCGCAGAACACCACCTCCGGCTCGCCCGGCACCAGGACCGCCAGGTCGTGGGCCGTGTGGCCCGGGCCGACATTCGCCAGCAGCACCTGCCGGCCGTCGCCCAGATCCAGCGTCCACTCGCCGCAGACGAGGTGACGGGGGACGACGAGGGCGTCGGCCGCCTCCTCGGCCACCGCGGCGGGCAGGCCGTTGCGGACCGCGTCCAGACGCAGCTCCTCGCGATCGCGGGTGAAGACCGCGTCGACGCCCACCGCGGCGAACACCTCCGCGCCCGCGAAGGCCGCGGCGCCGAAGACATGGTCGAAGTGGGGATGGGTGAGCGCGAGATGGGTCACACGATGGTCCGCGAGCTCCTGCGCCCGCGCGCGCAACCGGGCGCCCTCGGCGAGGCTCGACCCGGCGTCCACCACGAGCGCCGTACCCTCCCCGAGCACCAGCCCCGCCGTGCAGTCCCAGCCCGGGAGCCGGCACCGCCCGACTCCCGCGGCCACCCGCTCCCATCCCAGCTCTTCCCAAGTCAGCGTCATACGGCGACGCTAGCCCTGACACCCCGCCCGGGTACGAACCTGCAGGACCGGCCTTGCCCGGTGCGTACCCCACCGCCGTACACTTGGCCGGGGAACGCTGGCACTCGTACGAGCAGAGTGCCAGGGAGGGCGTCGAGAGCACGACATTTCTGGAGGTGTGCGCATGCTGAGCGAACGACGGCTCCAGGTGCTGCGCGCCATCGTCCAGGACTATGTCGGCACCGAGGAGCCGGTGGGCTCGAAGGCGCTCACCGAGCGGCACAACCTCGGCGTGTCCCCGGCGACCGTGCGCAACGACATGGCGGCCCTGGAGGACGAGGGGTTCATCGCCCAGCCGCACACCAGCGCGGGGCGCATCCCCACCGACAAGGGCTACCGCCTGTTCGTCGACAAGCTCGCCGGCGTCAAGCCGATGAGCGCGCCCGAACGGCGGGCGATCCAGAACTTCCTCGACGGAGCCGTCGACCTCGACGACGTCGTGGCACGGACGGTCCGGCTGCTCGCCCAGCTGACCCGGCAGGTCGCCGTCGTGCAGTACCCCTCCCTGACCCGTTCGACCGTGCGGCACGTGGAGCTGCTGGCGCTCGCGCCCGCGCGGGTGATGCTCGTGCTGATCACGGACACGGGGCGGGTGGAGCAGCGGATGGTCGACTGCCCCGCGCCGTTCGGGGAAACGTCTCTGGCGGATCTGCGCGCGCGGCTGAACAGCCGGGTCGCGGGCCGTCGGTTCACGGACGTGCCCCAGCTGGTGGAGGACCTGCCGGAGGCCTTCGAGATCGAGGACCGAGGTACGGTCGCGACGGTGCTCTCCACCCTCCTGGAGACGCTCGTCGAGGAGAACGAGGAGCGGCTGATGATCGGCGGCACCGCCAATCTGACCCGCTTCGGACATGACTTTCCCCTCACCATCCGCCCCGTCCTGGAGGCATTGGAGGAGCAGGTCGTGCTCCTCAAGCTGCTGGGCGAGGCGAAGGATTCGGGCATGACCGTGCGGATCGGTCACGAGATCGCCCATGAGGGACTCAACTCCACTTCTGTGGTGTCGGTCGGCTACGGTTCGGGCGGCGAGGCAGTCGCCAAGCTCGGCGTGGTCGGACCGACCCGCATGGATTACCCGGGAACGATGGGAGCGGTACGCGCAGTGGCACGTTACGTCGGACAGATCCTGGCGGAGTCGTAAGTGGCCACGGACTACTACGCCGTTCTCGGTGTGCGTCGCGACGCGTCGCAGGAAGAGATCAAGAAGGCCTTCCGTCGGCTCGCCCGCGAGCTGCACCCGGACGTCAACCCGGATCCGAAGACCCAGGAGCGGTTCAAGGAGATCAACGCCGCCTACGAGGTGCTGTCGGACCCGCAGAAGAAGCAGGTCTACGACCTCGGCGGCGACCCGCTCTCCCAGGCGGGCGGCGCGGGCGCGGGCGGCTTCGGCGCCGGTGGCTTCGGGAACTTCTCCGACATCATGGACGCGTTCTTCGGCACGGCGTCGCAGCGCGGGCCGCGCTCGCGCACCCGCCGGGGCCAGGACGCGATGATCCGTATCGAGGTCGAGCTGGACGAGGCGGCCTTCGGTACGACGAAGGACATCCAGGTCGACACGGCCGTCGTCTGCAACACCTGCAACGGCGAGGGCGCCGCGCCGGGCACCTCCGCCCAGACGTGTGACATGTGCCGCGGCCGCGGTGAGGTGTCGCAGGTGACCCGGTCCTTCCTGGGCCAGGTCATGACCTCGCGCCCCTGCCCGCAGTGCCAGGGCTTCGGCACGGTCGTCCCGACGCCGTGCCCGGAGTGCGCCGGTGACGGGCGCGTCCGCTCCCGTCGCACCCTGACCGTCAAGATCCCGGCCGGTGTCGACAACGGCACCCGCATCCAGCTCGCCGGTGAGGGCGAGGTCGGGCCGGGCGGTGGTCCCGCCGGCGATCTGTACGTCGAGATCCACGAGCTGCCCCACTCCACCTTCCAGCGGCGCGGCGACGATCTGCACTGCACGGTGACGATCCCGATGACTGCGGCGGCCCTCGGCACCAAGGTGCCGCTGGAGACGCTGGACGGGATGGAGGAGGTCGACATCCGCCCGGGCACCCAGTCGGGCCAGTCGATCCCGCTGCACGGCCGGGGCGTCACGCATCTGCGCGGCGGCGGCCGGGGCGACCTCATCGTCCACGTCGAGGTCCAGACCCCGACCAAGCTCGACCCCGAGCAGGAGCGCCTCCTGCGCGAGCTGGCCAAGCTGCGGGGCGAGGAACGGCCCCAGGGGCAGTTCCAGCCGGGTCAGCAGGGGCTGTTCTCCCGGCTGAAGGACGCGTTCAACGGTCGGTGAGTCGTCACGCATCCGCCATGCATGCCCCTGGCACATGCCAAGGGACGGCCGGATTCGGACTTGTTCGGAGGACGTGACAACATGCCGTCATGTCCTCCGCACTGACCGATCTCTTCCCATATCCGATCGTGCAGGCCCCCATGGCGGGCGGTGCCTCCGTGCCGCAGCTCGCCGCCGCCGTCTCCGAGGCGGGCGGTCTCGGCTTCCTCGCCGCCGGGTACAAGACCGCCGACGGCATGTACCAGGAGATCAAGCAGCTGCGGAGCCTCACCGGCCGCCCCTTCGGCGTGAACGTGTTCATGCCGCAGCCGGTGTACGCCGAGTCCGGCACCGTGGACCTCTTCGCCAACCAGCTGGCCGGCGAGGCCGCTTGGTACGAGACCGAGCTGGGCGACCCGGACAGCGGCCGTGACGACGGGTACGAGCCCAAGCTCACCGTGCTCCTCGACAACCCGGTGCCCGTGGTCTCCTTCCACTTCGGCGTCCCGACCCGTGACGTGCTGGACTCCTTCCGCCGGGCCGGAACGCTCACCCTGGTCACCGCGACCACCGCCGAGGAGGCCCTCGCCGTGCAGCGGGCGGGCGCCGACGCGGTGATCGCACAGGGCGTGGAGGCCGGCGGCCACCAGGGCACCCACCGTGACGTACCGGAGAACGACGGCTCCGGCATCGGACTGCTCTCCCTCGTCGCGCAGATCCGCGAGACCGTGGACATCCCGGTCGTCGCGGCCGGCGGCATCATGCGCGGCAGCCAGATCGCCGCCGTCCTCGCGGCGGGCGCGAGCGCCGCCCAGCTCGGCACCGCGTTCCTCGCCACCCCCGAGTCCGGCGCGTCAGCGCTGCACAAGCAGGCGCTGACCAACCCCCTCTTCCCCCGTACGGAGCTCACCCGCGCCTTCTCCGGCCGCCCGGCCCGCGGCCTGGTCAACCGCTTCCTGCGCGAGCACGGCCGGTACGCCCCCGCCGCCTACCCGGAGGTCCACCACCTGACCGTGCCGCTGCGCAAGGCGGCCGCCAAGGCCGGTGACGCGCAGGGCATGGCCCTGTGGGCGGGCCAGGGGCACCGGATGGCCCGGGAGCTGCCCGCCGGGCAGCTGGTGGCGGTCCTGGCCGACGAACTCGCCGAGGCCAGGACGGCGCTGTCCGCCCCTCCCGCCACCGGGAGTGAGCGCCGGTGACGGCCCCGGTCTTCGTCGTCGAGCACTTCCGCGCGGGTGGTGCCGGCCAGTACGTCCTCGACGGCCCCGAGGGCCGCCACGCGGTCTCCGTGAAGCGACTGCAGCCCGGGGAGGAGGTCGTACTCACCGACGGCGCCGGGCGCTACGCGGTCTGCGACGTGGTCGGCACCGAGGGCAAGGACCGGTTGATCGTCCACATGACCGGCGTTGCCGAGGAGCCGGAGGAGTCCCCGCGGATCACCGTCGTCCAGGCCCTGCCCAAGGGCGACCGGGGCGAGGTCGCCGTCGAGACCATGACCGAGGTGGGCGTCGACGCGATCGTGCCGTGGCAGGCCTCCCGCTGCATCACCCAGTGGAGGGGCGACCGCGGGCTCAAGGCACTCGGCAAGTGGCGGGCCACCGCCCGGGAGGCCGGCAAGCAGTCCCGCCGGGTCCGCTTCCCCGAGGTCGCGGACGCGGCGACGACCAAGCAGGTTGCCGCACTTCTCGCCAAGGCCGACTTCGCCGCCGTGCTCCACTCGGACTTCGAGCACGGCAGCGAGGCGCTCGCGACCGCCGAACTCCCCGCCGAGGGCGAGATCGTGCTGGTCGTGGGGCCCGAAGGGGGAGTCTCGCGCGAGGAGTTGGCGCTCTTCCAGGAGGCGGGCGCGAAGGCCTACGTCCTGGGGCGTACCGTGCTGCGTACATCGACCGCCGGGACCGCGGCGGCGGCCCTCCTGCTGGGCCGTACCGGCCGCTGGTCCTGACACCAGGGGGAACACCGTGGAACTCGCACAGGTCCGGCTGCTCGTCACCGACTTCGCCGCCTGCTACCGCTTCTACGCCGAAGTCCTCGGCCTCAAGCCCCAGTCGGGCGCGGCCGAGGGCCCCTACGAGAAGTTCAGCCCGCACACCGGGTCCGCCGGCATCGCGCTCCAGGACCGGGCGATGATGGCCCGCGTCCTGGGCGAACTCGGTGACACCGCGACCGGCCACCGCTCCCTGGTCGTGCTGCGCGTCGACGACCTCGACGCCTACTGCGCGGAGATCGCCTCCCGTGGCGCCACCCTGATCCACGGGCCGGCCCCCATGACCGACCGCATGCGCGTCGCCCACCTCAAGGACCCGGAGGGCAACCTGGTGGAGCTTCAGGAGTGGCTGCTGCTGCGCGGCTGACGGCGACCGCGGGGTAGAGCTCCCAGCCGTCCAGGTCCGCCGGGGCCCCGGGGGGGCCGCGCCCGCGCGGCGCCGCGCGCGCCGCGCCGCCCCCCACCCCCCCCGCGCGGCTTCTGGGTGGGCTGCCCACCCCCCCGGTGGTGAGCCCCGCAGCGTGGGCCCGATCGGCGACACTCTCGCCCACCGGACCGGCGCCGATGACGATCACGCCGTAGGTCCGGCTCGTCCCGGTCGTCGCTGCTTCGCTCATTGCTCGCCCTGTTCGTTGACCATTTCGGCCGTCGAGGCGCCGGCCAGACGGATCGAAGGGCCTCGGCGCCTTGTCCGCTGCACCGCGGCTCGCAACTGATGCGCTGGACCGATGAGCCGCACCGATGGAAAGGCCTGGTTGCTGTCGGGGGCCTGCGGGCGAGCCGCAAGCCCCCTCACGTCAAGGACGGAGACCCAAAGGCGCGCCTTCGCGGTCTGCGGGTCCGTGGGGGAGGGCGCGGTCAGCGGCCGGGGGCACGCTGCGTGACCTCCTGGAGCACCCAGCCGTTGCCGTCCGGGTCGCTGAAGGTGGCGTAGGAGCCATAGCTGGCACGCTCAGGGTGCGGGCCGACGATCCGCTCCTGGCCCTGGCCGTTGTGCACGACGTCGCCGGCGTCGTGCCCGTGGAAGAAGACGCCCTTGCCGTCGTGGAACACCTCGCTCACCTCGACTCCGCGGCCGACGAGCTCCGCGCGGGCCTGCTCGATGTCCGTGACGACGAGGTACAGACCCTGAGCCGAACCTGGCGTCGCCGTGGTGAGGCCCTTGCCGAAGATGATCGAAGCTTCCGACCCGGGCGGCGTGAGGTGAACGACCCGGTAGTCATCGGAGACGTCCACGGCAAGGTCGAGCCGGAAGCCCGCTTTCTCGTAGAAGGCCCGGGTGCGGTCGACGTCCGAGACGGGCAGGACGAAGAGCTCCAGTTTCAGGTTCATTTCTCTGATCACTTTCATTGTCGGTGTCCCGTACGTGGTGTGGGACACAGGGGGGGAGGACCGGCACGGCTCTCCGCTCGACGAGCGGGCGCGAGTGGTGCTGGGACCCGATACAGGGGATGGGCACTGTCGGCGCGAGAGGGGCGCGGGAGTGCCGCCGTGGATGCAGCGTCGTCGGACGCCGCATCGACGCTTTGTGTAAGTCGCCCAGTGGGCGGGGAGCCGCCCCGGGCAACTGTCAGCGGAGGTAGAAGTTCTTGTGTGCCGCCACGAACTCCTCGATCGTCTGGGCGGGGGTACCCGTCAGACGCTCGACATCGTTCGAAGCCCGGTCGTAGCGGTTCTCCTGGTGCAGGCGGCACATGGTGACGATGTGCTGTTCGATGTGCGGCGGCAGGCCGATGGTGGAGAGCACCTCTTCACGCCACCGTTCGAGGGGAACGTCCACGTACGAGACCGGTTGGCCCAGCGCCTTGGAGAACGCCTCGGCCATCTCCTTCATGTCGACCGTTCGCGGGCCGGTCAGCTCGTAGACGCGTCCCACGTGGGGAGCGGGGTCGCGCAGCACGGTCGCCGCCACCCTGGCCACGTCGTCCACGGCGATCGGTGAGGTCCGCCCGGCTCCAAAAGGCAGCTCGATGGTGCCGTTCCTGCGGATCGTCTGGGCCGGAAGCGTAGTGAACAGCGGGTTGTCCAGGAAAGATGTGGGGCGGATGTGGACCACTGGCACACCTGACCAGTTGAATACCTGCTCGGCCAGCCAGTGCAGCCGCTGCTGGTGGGACTCGGCCGTGCTGGTGGCGGTCATCTGCGAGACAGTCATCTGTGACATATCGATGAGGGCATCCAGCTGGCCGTACTCCCGTGCGACGCTCGCTGTTACGGTCGCGGCGAGAAGGTGGTCCGGTGACACGGGCATGGCGAAATACATGCGCCGGGCGCCTTCGAGAGCGGCAGCGACGGTCTCGGGTCGCGTGAGGTCACCGAGGACGACCTCTGCCCCCAGTGCGCGCAACTGCGCGGCACGGTCGTCGTCCCGCCGGACCATGACGCGCACGGCCACGTCCTGCGCGCGCAGCCTCTCGAGGACATTGCGGCCCACGCCGCCCGCGCCTGTGATCAGGACGAGGTGACTGGCAGCCATAGGTCTGCCTCCTTCTTTGTGACTGGGCAAGATCGCACCCGTACCGGCAACGGGAGTGCACGACCGTCCGTCGGCACTTGCTCGGCTAACACGGCAAGGCGGGGAGCGGATTCGTATCCTCACCGGCACTTAGGAGCATATGCTCCTAAGTGTCAGCACGCAAGGCCGCCCTTTGCTTCCCGTCCAGGGTGGTGACGGGGGTCATGAAGCTGCGATGACATTACGAGCGTATACTCCTATTTTATGGTTTTGGTGTCCGGGAGGGTGGACTCCGGTGGTATTAACAGCGCCACATGACGCGGCATAGCCCCTGCGGTATCAAGGTTGCCGCATTCGACACTCTCGGTGCCTTTGAGCGTACGCCCGGTCGGAGGGCTCGGCGCGGCCGACCAATCCCACCCGGTCCCGTGCCGGCGCAGTGGCTCGCCGGGGTCCCAGAGTGCCGTCCCGCGGCTGGGTCTCGGCATCCGGGTGGACAGTGGCGAATGGTTCGCAGTTCCTCGCCGGACGCCGGCGCGGCCGCCGGTGCAGGGAGGGGCAGGGGTTTCCTCCCCCTCCCGCAGGGGCGCCTGCGTCCGCAGTGTGACCCCGAGCACTTAGGTGCATATACTCATAGCTCGACTCGGGAACTGGAGGAGATCATGACCCACACCGAGAGGGACGCCGTCGACTCCTGCAACAACCTGGCCCTGCGCAAGGCCGCCCGGTACCTCAGCGCCACCTATGACAAGGCGCTCGCCCCCACGGGCCTGCGTGCAACGCAGTTCAGCATCCTCCAGAGACTGAGCACCGAAGAGCAGATCACCATCACGACCCTCGCCGAGATGATCGCCATGGACCGCACCACCTTGGCCACCAATCTCAAACCACTCGCGCGCGAGGGCCTCGTCACCGTCGAACCCTCGCCGACAGACCGCCGTGCTCGCATCGTCACCCTCACCGCCGATGGCCTTGCCCGGATGAAAGCCGCCCTCCCGTACTGGCGTACCGTGCAAGCCGAGTTCGAAGAAAGCTTCGGCGCAGACAATGCAGTCCAGCTCCGCGCCGCCCTCGAAGACGTACTCAGCACCGGATTCCACCCCTGGGCCGAGTGACAGCAAGGTGGCATCACGGGCATCGACCCAGCTGAGCCAGAGCTTCCAGCGACCTCCGTCAGGCCTGTACTCGAGTCCGCCTCGACGCTCTGGCGCTGCGCCCGCAGCAGCGCTTGGCCCTGGCGACGTGGCTATGAGTAGAGGCGCTCTGCATTTGGCGGACTTCGTGACCTTCGACATCGTCCACGCAGATGCCGACCCGACCGGCTGGCCCCACCCTCCGCAACTGGCGGCACTTCATGACACGTTCGCACGCTGACCCTGCGCACGTCGACCACTGACCCGACCACGGTGCAGCAGTGGCTGCGAGGGCGGTGGCCGGGCCGGAGGGGCATGCCTCAAGCGGCGCGTCACGCGCTGGCGTCAACCCGTCCAGGGGCCGACGGCCGGTAGCTGGTGCCCCGCGGTGGGTGAACGCATCAGATCTCAGCCCTTCGCAATAGGCACGTTCAGTGACACCGCCTTACCGAGTCAGTCGGGGGAGCTGTTCCACGGCTCAGCCAGCGCTTCCACCATGAGCAAGCCTCGGCCGTGTTCCGCTTCGGAGTTCTCGTCCTCCGAGGAGGCAAGCGGGGAAGGTGCCGGTGGGTTGCTGCCCGAATCCCGTACTTCCGGTCGGGCGTGGTCAGCAAAGGCCCGCAGACGGATGTCGACATCGCGGCCTGCATGGATTAGCGCATTGGTCACAACCGCGGAGACAACAGGCTGGGGGAGTCTGTCATTTCCGACAGGCTCCATGACGACAAGCAGCGGGCCACGAAGGCACGGGCCGCCCTGACGCTGCCGTCAGCACATTGTGAGACGAGCAACAAACCCCTGGGGGGGTTGGGGGCGGGGGGGGGGGGAGGCGGGCACATCGCGCCGGGGGGGGGGGGGGGCCCCCCGCCCGGCGGCGCGGGCCGAGAGGGGGTGGCCGAGGGCG
>NZ_JBHYKH010000028.1:3322-10778 GCF_042741275.1 Streptomyces sp. NPDC058964 | reverse complement strand
ACCCCCTGGGTTGGGTGGGGTTTGTTTTTTTCTTTGGGCTTGATCGCGGCGCCTTTCAACCCTACAACTCCGGTGCCTGTCTTCACGCCTGAAGTCTGAGCCCTAGACGCGAGGTCGGCGCGGGCTCGGTGGTCATATGGAGCCATTCGTGATGAACTTCATGGCTGTCCGACCAGGCCGATGGGCCCATCTCACGCTCGCCACGGAAGCTCGGCGGCGCGTCTCGCGCCTCTACCGAAGCGAGGTGGAGGAAGCTCCAGCACGATACGGAGCCAAGAACTTGGTCAGACTCGACAACATTGCCTGCGGTGCCTGCTCCGCGACCCAGTGGGCAGCGCCAGGGATGACTACGGACTGTACGTTGCTTGCGGCGTTGGCCATCGCCTTGCCAACATCAGAGCCGTAGCTTTCCGCTCCGCCGATAGCCAGAACGGGCATCGCAAGCTTCGTCTTGGAACGCTCCTCGTTCTGCGCAAAAGTGGCGTCAAAGGCGCGATAGAAACCGAAAGAGCCACGCAGGGTCCCGGGGTTGGAGTAGAGACGCACGTAGTACTCGATCGCCCAGGCAGGCAGCTTCCCACCCTGAACAGCGAACTCGTAACCGAAGTAGATCTTCTCCCGCCCGCTGACCAGCTGTTCCGTAAGGTTGCTGTTGACGCGGTTGAAGGGAATGTGCCAGAGCCTGTTGTTGAACGCCTCGGGGGCAAACAGCGGAGGCGAGGCTGCGAGTCCCCCCACTCCCGGAAGGCCCGGAACTTCAGCAAGTGCGACCCTCTCGACCCGGTCCGGGTGATCCGCGGCCAGCGCGTAGCTGATGACCATTCCGGTGTCGTGGCCGGCCACGGCAAACCGACGATGGCCCAGCGCGTCCATCAGAGCGATCAGGTCGTTCGCGAGGGTGCGGGTGTCATACCCCGTCTGCGGCTTATCGGTGAGTCCGATGCCGCGCTGGTCGACGGCAATGACGGTGAAGTTCTTCGCCAGTGCCGGCATCAGCATGCGCCACGCATACCAGTTCTGCGGCCAGCCGTGCACGAGCAGCAACGGGGGGCCATCGCCGCCCACGACCGCGTGCTGACGAATACCTCCAGCACGGACCAAGCGGCTTGCGAACGTGTCCTTGAACCCGGCCGGGAGATTCGGAGCTGTCGAAACCGCCCCGAAGCCCGACGGCGTGCGGTGGGAGGGCACAGCTGCGGAAGCTTCTGCCAGTCCGCCGGTCAGCGAGATGCCCGCTGCCACCGCAGCAGTGGCAGCTGCGCCACCGAGGACGGCGCGCCGTGACAATCGACCGCCGGAACGATGCGATGACGTCGTTCCGCCGATGCCATCGTCGGCGGAGGGGTCCACAGGGGACATATTCATGTGATCTTCCTTTGATGGTTTTCCGGAATGTCGGGTCGAAAGGGCCGAAAGGGTCGAATCTCGAGCTCGCCGAGACTGGCTCGCTCACATCGCCGCACGGCCGAAGAGCAGAGGGGGTTGGCCGCTCCACAGGCGGGTCACTGCCCGCCGCACTGGTCAGCGGGCGCAATGCCGAGGGACTGACAGCCGCAGCGGTCGCGCGTGGCCTCGGCGAAGGTGCGGAAGCCGGTGGAGGTGCCCCACATGTAGGAGGCGGATGCGAAGTCGGTGGCGTGGGCAGCGTCGGGCTGCTGCCGACGCTGCTCGACGGATCGCGTTCACGGGGACCAGGGCGACCTCGGCTCCCGCCTTCTCGGCGCCTCGCCTGGTCACGCTGCGCCGGTAACGGCAGTCACCTGGAGGAGTTGCGTCAACGTATCGGATGCAGTCACGGGCTGGATGCGCAGACTGCCGTAGCCCGGTCATCGCTGCTGCGCACGTGTGAGGCCGCACGGGTGGCATTGCTCTTGGCGGATTCAGGCAGATGCCTGCCAACACCCATCCGCCGGGAGCTTCACCCGCCTGCCTCAAACACCCATTGATTGAAGGGGAGGCGAAACGGACTACGCCTCGGCCCGACCTTCTTCTGCAGGCGGCGAGGTCTGGACCGGCGCCTGAGTGCCGCGCTCCTGCAGGTTGGTCCTCGGTGTGCGCTCGATCTGCAGGCTGAGCAGTTCCGGTCGGCTGTAGTGACCGCGCGCGTCCATCAGGCGCTTACGTACATTGATCAGGGAAAGGTCAAGATCGGCGATGACTTCGCCTTCGCCGGACGTGAGCGGCTCACTCATGATGCGGCCCTCGGGGTCGACGATGGCGGTGAAGAAGCCGGCGGAAAACATCCCGGCAGGGCCGCCCGTGTCCTTGGCGAGCTGTGCCTGCTGGTCGGCATCCAGCCAGGCGGTGGCATTGACCACGAAGCAGGCAGATTCCAACGCGTGCTGGCGGATGCTTACCTCCATCTGTCCGGCGAACAGAGGGCCGCCGAAGGCACCAGGGAACATTGCGGCGTGAATCTGCTCGCCGTCGGCGATCAGCGCGTAACGCGCCAGCGGCTGGTAGTGCTCCCAGCACGCAAGCTGGCCGATGCGGCCTACGGCGCTGTCGACAGCCCGCAGGCCCGAACCGTCGCCCTGTCCCCAGACCATCCGCTCGTGGTACGTCGGCGTGATCTTGCGGCGGCGCTGGATCAGAGTGCCGTCTGCGTCGAACAGCAGCTGTGTGTTGTAGATCGTTCCACCGTCGCGTTCGTTGACGCCGATCGAGACGACCATGTTGGCTTCCCTGGCGGCTTCAGCGATCGCATCGGTGTCGGAGGACGGTACGGTGACCGACTCCTCGAGCAGGCGCAGGTGCTCCTTGGCCTGGGTGTAGGGCGGTTGCACGAAGGCGAAGTAGGGGTAGTAGGGGACGACAGTCTCGGGGAAGACTGCGAATTCGACCCCCTGCTTGCCCAGATCGCGGATCTTTTGCACGACCTTCTCGATGGTGCCCGCACGACTGTAGAGCACTGGACTGATCTGGACTGCGGCAGCCTTTACGACGGTCATGTGGTGACTCCTGAGGAATGATGATAATGCCATATACGGCATGTGTAAGGATATTTAGGTCATTACGCAACGTGCGGTACCGGTTACCCGCAGATAAAGTTCGCCACCTGGCCGGCCGGGGGTTTCGTCGATGCCAGGTCGCCCCGGCAATAGGAGCATATGCTCATATGTGGGAGGTGGCAAGCCGAGCCCCTGACGTGCCATGAAGCGGTTCGAGTCCCGGCTCTCCCGCGCCACCATCACGCTCACCCGGCCCGGCACCCGGGCGTTCGCCCCGCGAGGTGTTTCCGGTGCACTCGCGTGCTGGCCGCTCGAGGGCCGCGACGGCGGCATCCGCGACGATCTCGGGGGACCGAGACTTCTCCAGTACTCCATCGCCGCCCAGGATGTTCTTCACCGCGGCCGTGGCGATGTAGGTCTCGAGCCATGGGCGGTCGGCGGCCACGCCCCGGTCGGCGTACTCCGCGGCCCGCCCGAGGGTCAGCAGCCGTCATGCCGTACTTCGTCATCGTGGACGTCGGGTGGGCGCTGAGCCACCGTGTCGAAAGGTTGAGCGGTGGGGCGAGCAACGGGACGTGCGGGTCGGTGCCCGTGCGCAGGAGCGGGAGCGCCGTGCTGGAGATCAGACAGGTGCCGCGAAGCTGGATCGATCGCAGCCTCACCCAGCGGCTGCGATCCGCACGGCCCATGCACCGGCCGAAGGTCGCCCGTCGGCCCACCGGGCGGGGCGTCACCCGCGGCATGTCTGTATCAGTGCCCGCCCCGCCGAGGTCGAGGACCCGCAAGGTGCCCGGTCACTGGGAGGGCGACCTCGTGATCGGCACACGGCCCTCAGCGATCGCCACCCTCGTTGAGCGCACCAGCCGGTACACCGCCGTCGTCCCGCTGCCGGACGGCATCAAGGCCGGGCACGTCGCACCACACCTCGCCCGAAGCCTCCATGGCATCCCGCCCCAGCTACGGCGGACGCTCACCTGGGACCGGGGCCGCGAGATGGCAGAACACCAGACCATCACTGCCGAGACCGGAATCCCGATCTACCCCTGCAAACCGCGAAGCCCCTGGCAGCGCGGCACCAACGAGAACACCAACCGCCTGCTACGGCAGTACCTGTCCAAGGGCGCGGACCTCCGCACGTTTCGGCCGGGCCGACCTCGCCACCATCGCCCACGAGCTCAACCACCGTCCCCGCGCGATCCATGACTACCTCACTCCGGCACAGGCCTGCGCTGACCTCCTGAACAGGGGGGATGCGCTCACTACTTGAGTTCGGCCTCGTTAGCCGACACTCGAACCAGTGCGGAGCGGGGGTGGGGGTATCGCCTCCATAGACGTCGTGGTGGCACAGCATCAGTCGTCTTGAGTGGTGTGATCGCCGTCCAGCCCGTCACGCTCGATCGCTGTGGCCGTATCGGTTTCGCCGCTCGTCTCCCGCAGCCGGCTCAAATACCACACCGCGCTTGAGTTTCCTCCTTCGGCGGCGCGGCGGTAGGCATCCTCGGCCCCGGCGTTGTCGCCGATTCGTTCCCGCAGGCGGCCTAGCTCCGTGACTATCTCGGCAATATCCTCATTCAGTTCCTTCTGGCTGAGGACTTCAACGGCGACCTCGCACATGGTCAGTGCGCCTGCCAGGTCACCACCGTCCATCCGCCATTGGATCCTGTTCCGGTAGAGAAAGGAGCTGTTCTCGGTGAAGAGGTCCTTGCTGAGGTACCGGTGGTACAGCTCTCGTGCCGACGACTGGTGCCCTGTCTGCTCGTGGAGTCGCCCAAGTTCCAGCAGTGCTGTCCCCGCGTCGCCGGCGCGCTCGTAGAGGACTACTGCCTGTTCGACATCTCCGCGGTGCTCGCACAGCTTTGCCAGCTGCGCAGAGATATAGCCGTTTTCTGGATGACCTTCTAGGTATTGGCGGTAGAGCGATTCCGCCCCGTCCAGGTCGCCGGCGTCTTCGCGCATCCGCGCCCAGGACGTAAGGGTGCTCCAGTCATCCGGGTCGCCTTCTAGGCGCTGGCGGTAGTAGGCTTCGGCGCCATCGAGATCTCCTGCTTTTTCCCGCAGCGAGGCCAACTGGTAGAGCGCCGATGTATCACCGTGTTCCGCGGCTTGGGTGTAGAAGGCTTCGGCCGCTTCGGGCGCGCTGTTCGTGTAATGGTCACCGAGTTTGAGCAGGCCGCTGGTGTCCCCTGTTCGGACCGCGGCTACGGCCACCGCTGTTGCACTTTCTGGATGGCCCGACTCGCATCTGAGTTCAACGAGCTTCGCGAGCAGACCAAACGGGCTGGAGTGGTCGGCAGCTGAGGCGGCCAGCGCGATGGCATCGGCACCGTCATGGTCGCCTTGCAGTTCGAGGGTGCGCATCAGACCCTCACAGGCCGCGCTGTTGTCCGGATAGGCATTGAGAGCGCCGCGGTAGAAGTCCTCCGCCGCCGGGAGGTCGCCGGCCTCGCTGCGCAGGTCCCCCAGGGATCCAAGGATTGAGGACCGGTCGTAAGGGTCGGCGATACCGCGACGAAGAGCCTGGTGGTAGCGGGTTTCCGCGTCTTGGGGCTCGCCGGAGAATCGGTGCAGCCAGGCCAGGCGGGTCATGGCCACCGGGTCGCCGGCATCGGCAGCCAGGGTGTACAGGTCCCGTGCTCGCCGACGGTGCTGGCGCTTCTCCGCGGCATCGGCCAGGGCGACCTGGTCCGTGGGCGTAGGTGCGAAAGATGCCGCCTCCCACAGGGAAGTCGGCGCGCTGCGCAGCGGGCGGGTACGGCGGTCGTACTGTTCGAGATAGTCAGCCAGCCGGTACAGCTCACCGTCGGCAGTCTGCCACGGCGGGGACGTCTTCCTGGCAAGCATGCCAGGGGCGTTGCGGATGAATTCGGTGCAGTCGTCCATGGCACCGGTGAACCAGCGGTCGCCGAGCCGGTCGCGCTGGGAGCCGGTCAGATATCCCCAGGCGGCCCGTTTCAGAAAGGCCCGGGAAAGATACGGGCCGTGACCGAGCCGGCGTGCGTCCATCGCGGCGTGCACAACGGCTTGGGCCGCTGCTCCGGCTGCGTGGTAGCTCTCCAGTAGGGCGGGGCCTGCGGCCAGGTACTGCGTGATCTCTCCGTCGTTCGCGCGGATCGCCGCTTCTTCCAGGCGCGGATCCGTCGATGCCGCGGATCGCAGGGTCTGCAACTCCTGTGGGGTGAAGCTGTCCGGTATTCGGATCAGCTGGGCGCTGGACAGCAGCTTGCGCGCCTGCGCATGCGGGTCTGATGGCGGCTCATGGTTCCGGGCATGCGGGTCTGGACCGGCGGACGACCGGGTGAGGGTTGTCCAGTAGTCCGGCCACGCGGTACCCAGCACGAGTACTGGGCCCCGTCGGGGGTCGCGCAGGAACTCGCGCAGCCCCGCTGCTACACGCTCTCCCGCGTCCGTCTCGTTCCCGTCCAGGTATTGCTGGATTTCGTTGAGCCACATCACGGTGTGCGGGGCTACCGACGGCAGTTCCTGAAGGAACGCCTCGGCAGGAGTCGGGTTGATGGGGTGCCAGAGCCGCCAGCCGGGAAGCGTCCGGATGGCCTCCCAGCAGGCGCGGGTCTTGCCCGTTGACGAACTGCCCACCAGCACCGCCACCTGGTTCCTACCGGCTGCCGCCGCCTGCACGATTTCGCGGAGCGGCAGATCATGGGCCCGTTCGATATAGGGCGGCAATACCGGCAGCGGTGTCCCATCCTGCGGCGGACCTGCGTCGATGGCCGGGTGAACTTCGAAGGCGCGGGGATCAACCGCGTCTTTGACCGGCAGTCCTGCTGGCGCGTACCTCCGTGCTTCGATCCACAGCTTCCGGACTCGGCGAACCAGGTCGCCTTCGCTGTCCCTACCGTCCCAGGCCCCCGGCGCAAGGCGAGCAAGGGCGACGGCGATCGCCACTGTATCCGCCTGGCTGGGCGGCACTTCCGGCGAGGCGATGTAACGCCGAATCGTGTCGCGCCTCGGCGCCCCGTTGATGACCAGATCATCGTTGTCGGTTTCTTGGATCTTGGCGGTGATCTCGTCCAAGGTCGGGCATTCAGCTATTTCGTACAGCTCGTACAGCAGGTCCTTCAGATCCCGCAGGGGGCCCGGGCCCGCTTGGGCCCGTTTCATCGGATGGGGACGCTTCACCCGGCCGTTCCCGTCGCCACTCATCGCACCATCATCGCCTGATGGCGTCAGGCCACCAGGGGCTGAACAGGAAGTCCTGCGCCACAGCGCCAGGAGACGTCGCCACTGAGAAACCGGCCCCCAGCCGCCCTCAAGCTGAACCGCGTTGACCGACTGCCCACCGCTGATCGCGACCCGATGGAGGACTGATGCCCCAACGTATCCGCCGCCAGCGCCCGGCCATGGCCCGCGCCGTGTTGGCCGCCGTCATTTCCGGTACCGCCCGCGCCGTCGTCACCTGGCTGCTGGACCAGATCCACACGTGAACCCGTCGGGGGTGTTGGGGGGGGCGGGCGGGGGCCACCCCGAGAGGGCGGGGGCGGGGCGCG
>NZ_JBHYKH010000028.1:0-3312 GCF_042741275.1 Streptomyces sp. NPDC058964 | reverse complement strand
CTTTTCCCGCCCCCCCCCGCGGCCTTTGCCCGGTCGGGGGCCACAAACCCCCCCCCCCCCCCGGGTGGGCGGCCCCGGCCCCCCGCCCCCCCCCCCACGGCTTGCGTGTTCCGTGTCCGGGCCGGTGAGCGCCTCGTCGCACGCGAAGATCGTGCGCATGGTGGGGCCCTCTTCTTCGAAGGATTGGTAGGTGGGGTGCTTGGGGCCGCCGCCTGGGCATCGAGGTGTGGGTCCTGGTCCCCAACGCGGCGACGGCCGCCGACCACTACTGTCTGCACGCCACTACCGAGGACCCGGCGCGCACGATTGAACGTCGGTGCCCTGCGCGCCCAGCAGGGGAGGCTGCCCCGGCGCCAGCCGAGGTGACCGAGCAGGTGCGGGCAGTCGTGGTTATTTGGCCAGGAACAGCACGGCAGCCACACCGAGCAGTCCTACCGACAACAGCGCCACGACGACAGGCGGTACGTGACAAAGCCGCAGAGTTCTGCGCCTCGACCGCTGCGGTGCCCCATGCCCCACCTCATCGTGAGGTGCAGGGGCGGAGGCCACCGGCCCAGAGGGTGGCCCCGGCGGCATCGAGCTTCGTTCCAGATCAGGTGGTGCAGTCGCGACGAGCGGCGACTCAGGGGCTCCCCATTTCCATCTGTCGAGACCCTTGCTGCGACTGCCGCGCTGCAAGCTTCCATAGCCCTCTCGGCGCCATCGGGTTCCTGCGGAATCGGAAAATTCGACAGCGACGTGACCTAGCAGAAGGCCTGTGGGCATGGTGCGTTCCAAGGGCGGCAGCGCGACGGACATGTCGCCTGTGGCGAGTACGGGAGTCTCAGCCAGAACGTCATCGTGATAGAGCACGCGGAGGGCCTGAAGGGGCCGATTGCTCAGGTTCGCTACGACCACCTGGGGAACGGCCCACCCATCGTGCAGCGGCGACCGGTCGATCTTCATACGGATGTCGAGCATTGATGCCTGGGTCTGGCCCCGCTGCTTCTGTTTGTCGCGGTGTCCTTGATAGCTCAGGGCAAAACCTGCCAGGGCAACGAGGACGCTGACTGAGGCGATCAGGTTCTGGACCATGCGTAAACTGTCACCGCAACGTGGGCAACAGGCGGGGCGGCGCGCAGTTCTGCATGGAGGCCGGCCACCAGCCCGTCCGGTCGATCCCCACTCAGCCCTGTCGAACGTGCCCGCTCAACGGCCCTGCCCGGGTGAGGGACTGGCGTCCTCCTAACCGCCACGCTACCGAGCAGGGCCATCTTGATGATCAAGGCCCGCTGGAGCGGACCCCACGTGCACAAGCCTCCAGGTGTGCGAGCACGCTCGATCGAGCCGTACGGACCATGAGTTCTCTCAGACCCCTGGAAGGCTGGCGATTAGCGCAGTCCGGCGAAGAGGTCGTTCTCGGGCACGGCCGCGCTGGTGGTGTCCTGGACACGTACGAAGGTCTCGACGCCCATCAAATCGGTGAACCTTTTCTGGCCCATCTTGAGGAAGAAGATGTTCTCACCCTGGCTGGCGTGCGCGGCCAGCGCATCGAACTTCTGAGGGCCGAACGCGGCGGTGTCCACCCAGGTGGTGATCTCCTCGTCGGGGAGTCCGATCTCGGCCATCGCGGCGGCCTCGGCCGGATCCGGCTCCTGCCAGTCCGCACCGAACTCGCGCATGACCTCCCCGAACCGCTGCATCATCGAGCGGGGCGCCGTCGTCCAGTACACCTTCGGCGTCGGCACGGTCATCGCCAGCGCCGCCATCGTGATGCGGTTTGCCTGAATGTGGTCGGGGTGGCCGTAGAAGCCGTTCTCGTCGTAGGTGACGACCACATCGGGCTCGTAGCGGCGCAAGAGTTCCGCGAGTCGGGCAGCGCCCTCCTCCACGGGGGTCTGCCAGAAGGATCCGGGGGCGTCGTTGGTCGGCCAGCCCATCATCCCGGAGTCGGCGTAGTCCAGCATCTCCAGATGACTGACCTTCAGGATGTCGCAGCTTGCCTCAAGTTCCCTACGCCGCATCGAGGCGACAACTGCCGGATCGTGCCCGGGATCACCCGGCTTGACACCCCCAGGTCCGTCACCGCAACTACCGTCGGTGCACGTCACGAGGACCGTGCGGATGCCCTCCGCCGCGTACCGCGCGAGGACACCTCCCGTTCCGGTGGCCTCATCGTCGGGGTGGGCGTGCACCGCCATGAGCGTCAAGGGCCGGTCATTCATGAAACAGTCCTCCTGTGTGAAAAAGTCTCGGTCCGAGTCTGCATCAGGCGTACAAGGGGTCGCGCCGATATCGGGTGACCGGGGTGCGGTTGCGGGTCCGAGACAGTCGGTCGAGCGAGGCGAGTTTGCTGCGGGCTGCTTCAAGGCTGATCTGAAGTCCTTGCTCCTCGCCGAGCGAGCCACTGACGCCGGCTTCGTCGATGCGGTCACCGAGTCTGCGGATGATCTCTTCCAGACGCCGACACTGCTGTGGGTCGACGCGGAGCATCGGACAGTGGACGCAGGCGTGTTCGTGAGCGCGGGGGTCCCGTAGGGACGCCCGCACGTGCCCAGTTCGACCTTGCGCAACTCGAAGTGCTTTCGGCTCGTCCCCCTCCCGCCCGCTAGGTTCTCGGCAGTCCGTGGCCTTCCAACCTCACCGTGAGACTGCGACGTTGGAACAGCGTCGGGGCGTGCGGAAAGCCGTGTCGACTCAAGCCGCGTTCATCGCCCCGGCGCTCCCCACCATCTCCCGTGCTGGTGATAGAGGCGGTTCCAGACTTCGCCGGTGGCATCATCGGTCACTGCCACGAGCATCGATTTCGCTTCGTCACACACGCGCTCGGCCTGAGCCGCGGTCAGGCGCCGACAGTTCGAAAGCAGCCCCGCCATCTCGGCGGCCAGCGGATCGTCGGGACGCAACGACTCGGGAAGCTCGACACCGGTGATGGCGGCGAGGTCACCAGCCGAGATGCCGAGGGCGGTCGCGAAGCCCGTCACCAGGGCCGGAGTTAGCGGAACGCGTCCCCGGCCGATTCCGCGGATCGTGGCGGCGGCCAGGTACACGCGGCCATCGGTGAGCAGGGCCAGGGTCTTGGCCGCAGCGGTCGGGGAGTGCAGGTTCCGGTTGCCGCACAGCAGGTTGGCGAGCATCGCACCGAAGCCCGACTCGTGCTGGTCATAGGTCCGCGACGGAAGGGACGGAGAGTCTCGGGGTTCGTGCGGCAGCTGATCGACGAGCCAGTGGACGCGGGCTCTGTGGTGCGACGGCAGTGCCATAGTGATCTTGACAAGGCTCACGATTTCGGATCCGGCCGCCGGATCCCCGGGGATACGGGCTTTCGGCGCC
>NZ_JBHYKH010000027.1:0-38016 GCF_042741275.1 Streptomyces sp. NPDC058964 | reverse complement strand
GCGCGCGCGGGCGGCCGCGCTGCCGCCGGGCGCGCGGGTCGTGGTGATCACCTTCGCGCAGCACGCCGGTGTGCGCTTCTCCGGCACCGCCGACGAGCTGCGGCGCAAGGGCCGGTGGAACGGCAACGTCGAGGACGAGCGCCGCTGGACCAACATCGAGGGCGCCCTGCAGCGGGCGTACGAGCAGCTGGAGCAGCAGCGGGCGGGCTCCCGCCGGGTCGTGCTGCTCAGCGACGGGCTGCCCAACTACGGCGAGACCGATCCCGGGCGGCTCGCCGCCCTCGCCCGGCAGGCGGCCGACCGCGAGCTGCACACCGACGTCATCGGCATCGGCGCGGGCGCCGACTACGGGCTGCTGGAGCGGCTGGCGCCCACCGGGATGACCGAGCACGTGGCCTCCCGGGCCACCGCCGCCGAGGCGATGAAGCAGATCACGGCGCGCTTCGCCGCGTACGGCAGGCACGTCGTCGCGGGCAGCGGCGAACTGTCCCTGGAGATCAACCCGCACTTCCAGGTCCTCGGCGTCTATCAGCTCGACCCCGTCCGGCGGCGGCTCGACGGCGTCCTCTCCGACGGTGGCGGCAGGCGCCCCAGCGAGGTCCGGCTCGCCCTCGGCGCCATCGGCGAGGGCCTCGAAGGCCAGCCGCGCTACGCCCTGAGGATCCGTGCGCCCGAGCGGGTCAGCGCCGGACCGATCCCGGTCCTGAAGGCGACCGGACGCATCGGATCCGGTGCCGGCGCCAGGGCACTGGAGCCGGGCTCCCTCAGCCTGCCGACGGTCAACAACCCGCTGGCGCAGAACATCCGGCCCGACTACGAGCGCGAGGTGGCCGCGGTCGACCTGGAACGGGAGATCAGCCGGCTCGCGGACGCGGCCGGTTCGCGGGCCGAACGCGAACGGATCTTCGAGGAGGGCGCGGAGCGCGCCCGCCGCATCCCCGACCCCGACCTCGCCGCCGTGTTCCAGCAGTCGGCGGGCGGACTGCGCGAGGGGATGCAGGAGAAGGACGTGATGAACGAGTCCAGGGCGACCTCCAGCCGCAGTTCCACACGCAACAAGAGCGACTGGTTCCAGCCCATCCCGGTGGAGATGCCGGACGAGATCCGTGCCCGGCGCCGCACCCGGAGTCTGGACGACGACGAGGACGACACCGGTGGTGCCTACGGCGGCTACCGCGCGTACGGCGCCACGGGCTCGTACGGCGGCTCCGGCTCCGGCACCGGCTCCGGTGCCGACGGTCCCGACGCCCCCACCCAGCCCCCGTCCTTCCGCCGGGGTGCGTCGTGAGCGTTCCCGGAGTGATCATCGACGCGTCGAACGTGGCCGCGACCAGGCAGCGTCCCTGGCCGTTCGCCCGGGTCGTCGACGTGCGCGACGCCTGGCTGCGGGAGCATCCGGAGGCCGGTGCCCTCGCGGTCGTGGACGCGAGTGTCCGGCCCGTCCTCGGCGACCGGCACCTCGTCGAACAGGCCGAGCGCGCCCAGTGGCTGGAGGTCCACCAGGGCGACGCCGACGACCGGATCCTCGCGCTCGCCAAGCAGTTCGACGCCGCCATCGTCTCCAGCGACAACTTCCGCTACGCACGCCGCGAGCACCCCTGGCTGCAGGGCAACGACTCACGGGTGTGGAGCGTGCGCCGGATACGCGGCCGGATCCTGTTCAGTCCGCGACAGCTCGGGGTGGCCACCGAGGAGGAGATCGAGCGGGACTGGCAGCGCAAGCGGGCCAAGGCCGGTCTGCTCAGCCGGGACGCCGAGGAACGCTTCCGGTGCACCTCCGACGCCGAGGCCTGCCGGCGGGGCGGCGAGGTGCTGCTGCCGCGGCAGGTCAACAAGGACGGCGCCCGCTGGTACTGCCGCTCCTGCGGTTACGAGGCCGTCGAGATCGTGGCCGAACCGGCCCTGCCCGACGGTCCGGTCACCGGCCCCGTCCAGGTGGCCGTCCAGCACGGGTACACCTTCAGGCACGTCATCGCCGTACCGGCCGAGGGCGGTCTGACACTGGGCCGGGCCTCGCGCAGCCGCCCCGGTGTCACCGACGTGACCGAGGGCCTGGGCCGGGACGAGGCGGCCGAGATCTCCCGCACCCATCTGCGGATCTTCCTCGACGACGACGGGATGCCGCTGGCCGAGCACGTGCCGGAGCCGCACCAGAACGTCACGTTCCTCAACCCGGACACGGACACTCTGGGCCGGCCCCGCACGGGCCGGCTCGCCACGGCGATGCCGTACGCGCTGGAGGACGGCGACGAACTCCAGCTGGGACCGGGCACGGTACGGCTGCGGATCAGCTTCGGGGGTGGCGGGTGAGCGGGTTCGTGCCTTACTGGGAGTACGCCGAGCACGCCGACGAGCGCGGCTCGCGGCGCAAGGCGTGGATCCCGGCCGAGTTCGGTGTGGACGGGCGGTTCGTGACCCGCGGGCTGGTGGCCAAGGCGGGCCAGGGCTACATCGTGCTCGCCGAGGACCGCTGGTCGGGCGGAGACGTCGTGATCAAGGGCATGTGGTGGTCGGAGACCGCACTCGACGATCCGCGCCAGGTGCAGCGCGCGCTGGCGGAGCAGCGGCGGCAGCGGGAGCAGGGGCTGCGGGCCGTCCGGCAGGCCACCCAGCTCACCCAGCAGTGCCCGGTCGTCATCACCGTCGAGTCGCAGCCCTCGCCGTCGCTGGTCACCGCCGGACGCCATCCCGACCCGCCCGACGAGAGCTTCCTGGTACAGCAGTTCATCGGGCAGCGCGGCGGTACCTCCTTCACCCTGAAGGACGAGATCCGGACCAGGAAACAGGAGAACCGACGCTTCACGGAGGACGAACTCCTCGATCTCGCGGAGCAGTTGTGCAACACCCTCGCGGCCCTGCACGCCGAGCGGCACACCGGGAAGGCCTCGTCCAAGGGCTGGATCCACGCCGACATCAAGCCGGAGAACATCCTCGTGCTGGGCCCGCCGGCCCGCTATGTCCTGATCGACTACGACGCCGCCGTCCGCATCGGCGGCCGGATCGACACGACCACCCAGGCGTACGCGCCTCCCGGCCGCGAGGGCTCCGACGACCCCGGCGAGATGTCCGAGGCGTCCGTGCGGTTCGACATCTACATGCTCGGCGCCACCCTCGCGCACGCCGCCGCCCTGAACCGGCTCACCGAACAGCAGTACCGCCAGCTGTACGCCGACGAGTTCGAGGCCAGCGCCCCTGCCCGCAGGTACCTGACCTCACTCAACTACGGCCCCGTGCTCACCAACGCGCTGACGACCTGCCTGTCCTCCAGGAAGTTCCGCCTGGCCACCGTCGACCGCGTCCGCATCGACCTGGCCCGCGCCCGCGACGCGACGGTGCTGCAGTCGGCGCTGCGCGGACTTGGGGAGGCGTCGTGACCGACTCCGGTACCACGCTCGGCCGCCTCCTCACCCGCATCCCCGGCCGCTCCGGGCGCTTCTGGGAACCGCACACCGTGCAACTGCGGCCGGGACACCTGAGGTCGGCCGGGGCGGCCGCGGTCCGCGCCACCCGGCTGGTCAAGGACGAGGACGCCGACGTGTACGGGGCGCTGCGGCTGTTCCCCAACCGCAGCCGGCGCGGCCAGGCCGCCGCGCTGCTCGCCGCCGGGAACCCCGTCACACCCGCGCTCCTCGACATCGTGGACCACCCCGGGCTGCCGCCCGCTTTGATCACCGCCTGGGCGCCGGGCGACTCCTCCAAGCCGCTGCACGCGCTGCGCGAACGCGACGACCTGGACGCGATGCTGGCCGCCGGACACCGCTGGACGCCCGCCGGGGCGCTGCGCACCCTGGTGCCGCTCGGCCGGGCCCTGGACGACATGGCACGCGAGGGATACGTCCCGATCGAGCTGTCCCCGGACCACCTCGTGGTCAACTCCGGCGCGCTGATGCTGGCCGGCATCGGCAGGCACGGCTATCTGCCCTTCGAGGGCCGGATGCCCGGCGCCCAGGGCATGTCCCTGCCCAGCGCGCTGCTCCTCGGCGGCGACCTGCCGACCGCGGCCACCGGCCAGGAGGCCCTGGCCCACTGGCGCGAGGTCCAGGTCCGTGCCCTCACCCGGCTGGCCGGCTGGATGGCCTGCGGGCTGCCACCCGGCGCCTGGGGCTCGGTGGACGGCCCGGCCGACCTCGGCGGCTACCTGGCCGCGGCGGGCTTCCAGCGCGTCCCCGCGCTGCGCCCCGGCCGGCTCGCCGACACCCTCGCCCGCGCCGCCCGCCTGGAGGAGCAGTCGCGCGCCCGCGCCGACTTCGCCGAGGCCGCGGCGCTGCTGGTGTACGACGACGCGGCCCAGTTCAGCGGTGGCGAACGGCTGGCCGTCAATCCGGAGGCGCTGCGACTGGGCCTGCTGCACGAGCACGGTCCGAAGGTGATCGCCCTGGCCGCCTTCGACAGCCGGCGGCTCAGCACCCGCGGCGCCACCCTCCTGTCCGGCGCGGGCTGGGTCCTCGTACGGCCCGACGAACTGGTCGGCCTGGCCGGCAAGGCCGCCTCGGCCGCCCCGCGCGCCCGGCTGGTGGTCGCGGGCCGCATGGGCGCGCCCTCGCTGCGCGAGCTCCAGCGGGTGCGCGGCGGGCGGGTCGAACAGGTCGACCCCGAGGACATGTCCCTGGTCCCGCCGAAGATCGCGGGTGTGCGCGCCGACCAGCTGCCGTACTTCACCGACCGTGACATGGACGCGTACTCCGAGGAGATCCTGGACGGCAAGGGCGGCCAGGCGATGCGCCGCCGCACCTTCGCCGGCGGCTGGACGCTCAAGTTCGACGGCGTCGAGCGGGGCATGCGGCCGCGTGAGCGCGCGATGCTGCTGGACCGGATGGCGGACTGCTTCGGCACCAACACCGAGCTTCTGGTGGCCGTGCGCCACCGGCAGAACGCCCCCGGCCTGCGCAAACAGAGCAGGCTGCTCGACGAGGTGGGCATGCGCCGCCTGGTCACCGCCCTGTCCGGCGTGCCCCGGTCGGTCTTCCGGGACTGCCTGATGTCGGCTCTGCTCGGCCCGGCGGAGGAGGACCTGTACGAGGAGGCCGCCCGCCGGCTGCTGCCGGTGGCCGCACGGCTCGCCGATGTCTTCGATCCGCGCCGGGAGATCGGCCCGGACGGGCTGCAGATGGACGACGCCCTGCGGGAGCGGGCCGGCATCCGCCGCGTCGGCCTCCACGGACGGCTGTGCACCGCCGTGCGCGAAGTGCCGCCGGAACGGCTGGCGGACGCGGTCACCGGCATGGACGACGCACTGGTCTCCCTGCTCTCCCAGATCCCCGCGCCCAGCCTCCAGTTCCTCGCCACCCGGCTGGAGGACCCGGAGCTGTTCGGCCTGCTCCGGCCGCACCTCCAGGGCGACGACCTCGACCTGCTCTCCCGCTACACCCCCCAGATGTGGCGGCGCCTGCTGGACGGTCTGCGCCAGCCCGAGCACCTGGGACTGCTGGGCCTCGGCTGGGTACAGGTCGTGGACCAGGACCCGGCCGGGGAGGTGGACGCCCGGGTGCTGCTGCGGATCGCGGCCGATGCGCGGGCCACCGGGCACGACACCGTCCGCGCGCTGCTCGGCACCGCGCCCGCCGACTGGCCGGTGATCTGCGCCCACCCGGTGCTGGCCGCCCGCTGGCTGGCCGAACAGGGCGACCTGGAGATCGCCGAGATCGTCGCCGCGTTCCCCGACACCGAGGAGGCCCTCGCCCGCTACGGCACCGACGGACTGCGCAACGCCAACGAACTGGGTCTGGACCAGCGGGCGTTGAGCCTGCTCAAGGGGTACGCGGACGGCATCGGCCGCTCCCTGACCGACGTCGTGGCCGCCTTCCAGGAACGCGGGTACGAGCGTGCCGAGCAGACACATCCGCTCGGCACGGCCGCCGCCGTCGCCTGGTCCCGCTGGCAGCTGGAGCGCGGCAGAGACCTCGACTGGGTCCTCGGCAACGTCGTCGAGCGCCCCGCGAAGATCCGTGACTGGGCCGTCGACGGACCCCGGCTGACCCAGCGGGTCACCACGGCCGTCCTCGGCCCCGGTGCCGCGCCCGGTACGGCCGCCGCGCTGGCCGCCGACCCGGTCCTGCTGCCCCTGCTGGCCGGCCTGGGCAGCCATGAGCAGCGCCTGGCCCTGCTACGCCTGCACGCCGCCGAACCCGGGGGCACCGTCGACCCGCGCGCCCGCCGCGAACTCCCGCTGATCCTGGCCTCCGCGGACCCGCCCCTCGCCCTGCGCACCCTGTTGCGCGAGGGCCTCGGAGTCGTTGCCCAGCAGTTCGCCGACCGGTTCGGGCTCAGCCCGGAACAGCGTCGAATGCTCGCCGAACTGAGCCCGCTGACCCACGAGTTGGCGGCACGCTCGATGGAGTCTGTGCTGTCCGTGGGCGCCCGGTTCGGGCCCCGGGTCATGGTGACCGCCGCGGTCGTCGAACAGCGGCTGCCGGGCGCCGCCGAGGTGGTCACCGTGTGGGGTCCGCGCTGGCTGCCCCTGCTCGCGGGCCGCTCCGGGACACGTGTGCTGCGCCTGCTGGTCGAGCAGCGCGAGAAGCACGGCGCCCGCGCCGGCCGGCTCACTCCCTGGCTGCTGGCGGCGGGGGACGACGGGCTCGCCCTGGTCGAGCGGTACGGCTCCGACGCGCTGGACCTCGTCCTCGCCACCGGGGCGCCGCCGGACGAGGCCCGCCTGCTCGGCGAGCTGCTGATGCTGCCCGGTCCGGGTCCCACGCTCTACCGCCTGGTCACCGACCACGGCCTGCCCCCGGAGACCTGGTCCTGGGCGGCCCGGCTGCTGGCCCGCGGCGAACAGCCGGAGCGGGTGCTGCTGGCGCTGTGGAGCAGTAGGCCGGTGAGGTGAACCGGGCGGGAAACCCGTTGGACCGGAACTCCCCTTCGGGCAAAAGTGGTTGACGGGTTCCGGGGCAACAGGGCGCCGGAGGGAAGGAAACCGTCCGATGAGCAGGGTATGGCTGATCACCGGCGCGAGCAGCGGGTTCGGCCGCGCGATCACCGAGGCGGCGCTCTCGGCCGGCGACACCGTCGTCGGCGCTGCCCGCCGCCCCGGGATGCTGGACGACCTGGTCGCCGATCACCCCGGACAGATGGAGTCGCTGCGCCTGGACGTCACCGACATCGCCACGATCGAACCGGCCGTACGGGGCGTGGTGGAGCGGCACGGAAGGGTCGATGTGCTGGTGAACAACGCGGGCCGCACCCATGTCGGCGCCTTCGAGGAGACCACCGACGACGAACTCCGCGCCCTCTTCGATCTGCATGTCTTCGGCCCGGCGGCGCTGGTCCGGGCGGTCCTGCCGCACATGCGCGAGCGGCGGTCGGGCGCGATCGTGCAGATGAGCAGCATGGGCGGGCAGATGTCGTTCGCGGGCTTCTCGGCCTACAGCGGGACGAAGTTCGCCCTGGAGGGCATGTCCGAGGCGCTCGCCGACGAGGTGCGGGAGTTCGGGATCAGGGTGCTGATCGTGGAGCCGGGAGCGTTCCGGACGTCGCTGTTCGACACGGACCGGGCGGGCGTGAGCACCGACAGCCGCGTCTACGCCAGGGTGCCCGCCCCCCGGGGAGTCGTCTGCGAGGGCGGAGGCAGACAGCCCGGCGCCCGGGCCTGGGCGGGGGCGCTTATCGTCGCCGCGATCGACTCGGACGAGCCCCCGCTGCATCTGCCCCTGGGCGACGACTCGGTGAGCGCGGTGCTCGATCAGCTCGACGCCGTGCGCAACGACATCGCCGCCTGGGAGAAGCGCACCCGGGCCACCGCCTTCGACGAGTGACCCGACGGGGCGCCGGATCTTGTCCGCCCGCGCCACGGTGAGCGGCGACTCGGTCGGTCCGGGCCCCATCGGCCCGCCCTTGTCGGACTTGTCGAAATTTCCGGACTGAGGCCGTACGACCAGCAGGTGTTCCCGGTCGCGGACAGGCGTGGCCGGGTTCTGCAGCGCGGGATCGGTGAACCGCCGTTCCGGACGGGCCGACCGGCCGTCCGGCGACAGCCGGTCGGCGGCTGATCGTGCCGCCGGCGTTCTGCGCGGCCCAGAGCGCGCCGTGGGCCGTCTCCGGGCGGACGCCTTCCTCTCCTTGGCTCCGCTCAGGTCGCAGGCGGGGGTCGGTGTCCCGCGGTAACCCCGGCATCAGCGCGGTGGCCCTCGCCCGGCTGTGCGGTGCCGCCCCTCCGGCCATGCACACGACCCTGAAGAGCCGTCAGGACCGTGCCCGATCCAGCGCGCCGCGCACGGGTGGCGCAGGAACGTCCTGGAGGCCCGGCTCACCGACGAGGGCCGTGCCGTCATGGCCGACGCGGACGCCCGGGCCGTGCGCGTGGAGCGGGTGTCGGCGGCGGAGCCGTGAGCTCGAGCGGCATGCGCTCGATCGGCCCGCCCGTCCGCCTCGCCGCCCAGGCGTCCAGCGCCTGCAGGGCGGCGACGAGGTCGTGGGTGAGCACACCGTGCGACTCCGGGGGCAGTCCTGCCCCCCACTCCTCCCGCGGTTCCGGCGCACGGTCCGTCCCCGGGCCGAGAGCGGAGTGCAGACCGGGCATGACGTCCACCGAGGCAGGCAACTCCCGTACGACACGTGCCGCCTGCCCGGCCGGTACGCCGAGCGCCTTCGCCGGCCAGGCCCGTGCCGTGCCCTCGGCCCCGTCGGCCGGGAAGGCCGGCAGCGGCCACACCTCCGCCGCCGAGAACACCGTGCCGCCCTCCGCGGCTCCCGCCCAGCGTGCGGCCGGTCCGTTCACCGCGGCGACCGTCGCACTCGCGACCCGCATTCCCGCCCGGCCCACGGCGCGCTTACGATGCGCCCAGTCGCACATCAGTTCAGTGTTGCCGCCGCCCGACCCAGGAGCACGGTACCCGTGTCCATACCCCCGCCCCCCGGCCCGCACCAGCCCGAAGGCCAGTACCCGCCGTATCCGCAGGGTCCCTACGGCCCCTACGGGCCGCCGTACCAGCCCTGGTCCCAGGGGTACAGCCCCTTCAACCGCCCGGCGGCCGTCAACGGGCTCGCCATCGCCGCCCTCGTCCTCGGGATCCTCTGCTTCCTGCCGGGCGTGGGACTCGTCCTCGGGCTGATCGCGCTGAGCCAGATCAAGAAGCGCGGCGAGCGCGGCAGGGGCATGGCCGTCGGGGGCTCGGTGCTGTCCGGCGTCGGGCTCGCGCTGTGGGCACTGGCGCTGGCCACTGGCGGGGCGGCCGACTTCTGGGACGGGTTCAAGGAGGGCGCGCGCGGCGGCGCGAGCCTCTCGCTGGCCAAGGGTGAGTGCTTCAACACGCCGGGTGGCTCGCTGACGGGTGAGACGGACGACGTCGACAAGGTCTCCTGCGACCGGGAGCACGACGGCGAGGTGTTCGCCTCCTTCGAGCTGACGGGCCGTTCCTACCCGGGCGACGACTCGGTCACGGACACCGCCGACAAGCGCTGCTACGGACTCCGGGACAGCTACGCGATGGACGGCTGGGCCCTGCCCGGCGACGTCGACGTCTACTACCTCACGCCCACCCCGGGCAGTTGGAGCCGGGGCGACCGCGAGGTCACCTGCGTGTTCGGCAACACCAGCGAGGGCAGGACCCTGACCGGATCGCTCCGCAACGACGGGACGGTCCTCGACGCCGACCAGGTCGCGTATCTGAAGGCGGCTCACCTGCTCAACGCGGCCATGGACACTGTGCCCGACACGGAGTACGTCGAGGACGACCTGCCCGGCCACAAGGCATGGGCGGCCCGGGTCGAGAAGGCCCTCGCCGAACAGGCCGGGATGCTGCGCGGCCACCGGTGGCCGGCGGGCGCGAGGAAGCCGGTCGCCGCCCTGGCCGCGCTGCTCGACAGGTCCCGGGCCGAGTGGGCCGAGGCCGCGGCGGCCTCCGACGCCGACGCCTTCTACGCGCACTACGACAAGGGCTTCAAGCTGCTCGACCGGAACAAGACGGTCACCGCGCGCAAAGCTCTGGGCCTGGCCACGACCCCGCCGTCCGACGGCGACGGAGGCGGCGGTTCCGGCAGCGGGGGAGACGGCGGCGGAATGGAGGTGTGACGGCGGCCATAACGGGGAGAAAGTGCCTGCGTAAAGGCCTCCCCAGAAGCAAGTAATCACATCGAGTGATTCTCTGGCCTTTGCTTGCATGGCACCACCCACGGTTGCCAGGCTGTTGCTGTCTGTACAATCTGATGGGAGCGGCCAGTGACTTTCGGTGAGCAGCCGGCGTACCTGCGTGTCGCGGGTGATCTCCGCAAGAAGATCGTCGACGGTTCACTGCCGCCTCACACCCGGCTCCCGTCCCAGGCCCGCATCCGCGAGGAGTACGGCGTCTCCGACACCGTCGCGCTCGAGGCCCGCAAGGTGCTGATGGCCGAGGGTCTGGTGGAGGGCCGCTCCGGCTCGGGGACGTATGTGCGCGAGCGGCCCGTGCCCCGGCGGGTGGCCCGCTCCGGATTCCGCCCGGTCGGCGGCGCCACGCCGTTCCGGCAGGAACAGTCCGACGCCGCCGCGCGCGGCACCTGGGAGTCCAGCAGCCGGCAGGCCGAGGCGGGCGGCGCCATCGCCGACCGGCTCGGCATCCGCCCCGGCGACCGCGTGATGTGCACCAAGTACCTCTACCGGGACGCCGGTGAGCCGATGATGCTCTCCACCTCCTGGGAGCCCCTGGCCGTCACGGGCCGCACGCCCGTGATGCTGCCCGAGGAGGGCCCGCTCGGCGGCATGGGCGTCGTCGAGCGCATGCGCGCCATCGACGTCATCGTCGACAACGTCACCGAGGAGGTCGGCGCCCGGCCCGGCCTTGCCGAGGAACTGCACGTCCTGGGCGGTGTCCCCGGACATGTCGTCCTCGTCATCCAGCGCACCTACTACGCCTCCGGCCGCCCGGTGGAGACCGCCGACGTGGTGATCCCCGCCGACCGCTACCGTGCCGCGTACCACCTGCCGGTGAAGTAGCGCACACCCTTGGGGTAATTGCCCCCGTCGCCGCCCCGATCGGCGTTCTGCTCCGGGCCGTTGGAATCCGGCCGTTTTCGCAGGTGGTCCCCGCTGCCCCTGGTGTGCCGCCGACCGGAGGCACCGGGTGTGCGGACGGCGCATTCGTCACCGTGCGCCCCCGGGGTTCTGGCTGGTTGCGTACCTCTTTGTGAAAAGCCGTGTTCGCTGCGTAAATGTTAGGCGTACGCTCGGGCATATGCGGATTGCGGTTTCCCCGGAGGGCGGGTCCATGGGAAGCGGAGGGGTGGGGCTCCATGAGTGAAGGGACGGTCTCTCTTCCCTGGCTCGTGATACGGCAGGACGACAACGGCAATCGCTATCGCGTGGGCAGGTATGCGACCCGGGCCGAGGCGCAGAAGATCGCCGACAGCCTCGACGACCGCGGACACAAGCAGCTCTACTGGGTCGAGCGCATCACGCACAACGGCGACGGCACGCGCAACTGACCCCGTCCGCGCTCCCGTAGGCTCCCCCGCATGACGGAACGGATCGTGGTGGTGGGAGCCGCCCTGCTCGACGGAGCGCGACTGCTCGCCGCACGCCGGAGCGCGCCCCCCGAGCTGGCCGGCCGCTGGGAACTGCCCGGCGGCAAGGTGGAACCCGGCGAGACCTCCGAGGCCGCCCTGGTGCGCGAGCTGCGCGAGGAACTCGGCGTCGAGACCGAGGCCGTCGAGCGCGTCCCGGGGGAGTGGCCCCTGAAACCGCCGTACGTGCTGCACGTGTGGACCGCCCGCCTGTGCCCCGGCTCCACCGACCCGGAGCCCCTCCAGGACCACGACGCCCTGCGCTGGCTCACCCCCGGCGAGGTCTGGGACGTGGACTGGCTCGACCAGGACGTCGCCGCCGTACGACAGGTCGCGGCCCTGCTGTAGGCGGCCGAGACCCGCCCGTGCGGTGGACGGCCGGGCCGTCCACGGATCGAAGTGCGCCGAGGACTCCGTACGCCGTTCGTGCCACAGTGCGCCCCTCCGGGCGGTACTGGCCCGCGGATACCGGGTATGTGCCCATTAACCCCATGAAATCGGACATGGGTGGGCTTGCTTGCCTGGGAAGTGATCAGGCGTGATCGACACCGAAGGTCACTCTGCCAAGTGGACCTTTCCCGCGGACCCCGGCGCCGTACGCACCGCCCGTGCGGCGGTCTGCGACCAGTTGCGTGGCTGGGGGCTGGAGCCCCTCGCCGACATGACGTCGCTGCTGGTCAGCGAGTTGGTGACCAACTCCCTCCGGCACGCCACCGGCCCCATCGGTGTACGTCTCGTACGCCCCACCGGCCTCGGGGACACCCTCCTGGTCGAGGTCTCGGACCCGCTCCCGGACCCCCCGCGCGAGCGCGTCGTCCACCCCGAGGACGAGAGCGGCCGCGGCCTCCAGTTGGTCGCCAGCTCCTCGCGCCGCTGGGGAACACGGCCCGGGGACAACGGAAAGACGGTCTGGTTCGAGCTCTCGGTCCCCGGATGAAACGGGCGCCGTCGCTGTACAACCCCCCTCACGCCGTCCATGGAACCGCATGGGTCGGCGACGGTTGCCGGAGTGCGTGATTCGAGGGCGTGTTCCCTGGTTAGAAGACTGGGAGTGTTGTCGCGGCCCGGTCCGAAAACCGCTGGGACCGAGCTGTGATCGTGAACACCGTGTTGTGCGGCGCCGTAGTGCTGGATACTGCGGGCAGCCGCCCCCGGTGACCGGTGCCGGACGCGGTGAGCTGGAGGGGACGGTTCGCGTGAGCGAGATACCAGCGAAGGCCACGGAGTCCGAGGACCCGTCGGACGGCGCGAGGGCGGAGGGCGGGGAATCCGCCGCGGCCCCCGGCGACGCGATGTGGCAGAGCAGCCCGCCCGGCTCCATGTACGACTACATCAAGGTCGCGTCCTTCTCCATCAGCCCCGGCGGCCTCGTCGACCAGTGGAGCCTGCGCGCCGAGCAGCTCTTCGGAATTCCCGCCGAGCGCGCCGTGGGCATGGACCCCATCGAGGCCTTCGTCGACCCCGACCTGCGGGAGCGCAGCCAGCGCAAAATGGCCGAGATCCTGGACGGGCGCGAGTGGACCGGGGTGGTCCCCTTCCGGATCCCGGACACGGCGGAGGGCGAGTGCGGCGAGGAGGGGCTCGCCGAGGTCTACGTCATGCCCACGCGCACCGCGGAGGGCGAGAAGGCCGCCGTCTGCATCGTGGTCGACGTCCGGACCCTGCGCAGCATCGAGACCGACCTGGCGGCCTCTCAGGCGATATTCGGTCAATCCCCTTTCGGCTTCCTGCTGATCGACGCCGACCTGCGGGTTCGCCGCGCCAACATGCGGTTCGCGTCCATCTTCGGTGGGACACCGGACGACCACCGGGGCAAGGGAGTCCACGACTATCTGCCGCGCGGCGAGGCGGAACGGGTCGCGGCCACGCTGCGCCGGGTCCTGGAGACCGGCAACTCCATCACGGACATGCACGTCACCGGCTTCGTGCCCGGCTCCGACGAGCGTCGGCACTGGTCCATCAACCTCTACCGCGTGCACAGCGGCACCGGTCGTCCCATCGGTATCGCCTGGCTCGGTACCGACATCACTGCTCGCCGCGCGGCCGCCCGCGAGGCCGCGGCCGCACGGCGAAATCTCGCCCTTCTCAACGAGGCGGGCGCCCGCATAGGCAACTCCCTGGACCTGGAGACGACGGCCCGCGAGCTCCTGGACGTCGTCGTCCCCGGATTCTGCGACCTGGCCACCGTCGACCTCTACCAGGGCCTCCTGGCGGGCGACGAGACCCCGCCCGGACTGGCCGACGGCAGCGCGGAACTGCGCCGCGTCGCCTTCGCCAGCGCGGTCTCCGACGCCCCGTTCGTCGGCGGCGGCGCACCGGTCGCCGTCGGCGCGGTCCACCACTACCCCTTCAACTCGCCCTGCGCGGACGCCCTGCGCACCGCCCGCCCGCAGAACGTGCCCGCCGAGGAGGGCGCCCTCGTCCAGTCCACGCTGGCCGTCCCGATGGTCGCCCACGACACGGTCGTGGGGCTCGCCCAGTTCTCCCGGACGAAGGGCAGCGAGCCGTTCGGCGACCGCGACCGTGACCTCGCCGTGGAACTGGCCGCGCGCGCCGCCGTGTGCATCGACAACGCCCGCCTGTACCGCCGTGAGCACGAGCGCGCGCTGATACTGCAACGGTCCCTGCTCCCGCCCGGCGACCCCGAGGCGTCCGGCCTGGACATCGCGTGCCGCTACCTGCCCGGCAACGCGGCGACGGAGGTCGGCGGCGACTGGTTCGACGTGATCGAACTTCCCGGCCACCGCACGGCGCTGGTGGTGGGCGACGTCATGGGCCGGGGCCTGCGCGCCGCGGTGGCGATGGGCGAACTCCGCACGGCCGTCCGCACACTGGCGCTGCTCGACCTGGAACCGGCCGAAGTCCTCTCGGCGTTGGACGAGATCGCGCGCGGGCTGGGCACGCCCGGCGGCGTCCAGCAGGCGACCCGCACGGCCCGCCAGCCCCGGGACGCGGACCTCTCGGAGGTCTACCTGGCGACGTGCGTGTACGCCGTGTACGACTCGGTGACCCGGCGCTGCACGTTCGCCAACGCCGGCCATCTGCCGCCGGTGCTGGTGGAACCGGGCGAGGCGGCGCTGATGCTGGACGTACCCCCGGGCATGCCGCTCGGCGTGGGCGGAGAGCCCTTCGAGGAGGTGGAGGTCGAACTCCCCGAGGGAGCCCTGCTGGCCCTCTACACGGACGGCCTGGTCGAATCCCGGGACCACCCCCTGGACGAGGGTCTCCAGGCGTTCGTAGGAGCGCTCACGGATCCGGCCAGCCCGCTGGAGGACGTGTGCGACCACGTCCTCAACACCCTCGACACCCACCACGGCGAGGACGACATCGCCCTGCTCATGGCCCGGGTCCAGGGCCTGCCGACCGACTCCGTCGGCGACTGGGCGCTGCCGCGCGAGCCACGCAGTGTGGGCCGTGCCCGTGAGTACGCTCGCGGCCAGCTGGTCAGCTGGGACCTGGAGCCGCTGGTCGACACCGCGGAGCTCCTGGTCAGCGAGCTGGTGACCAACGCCCTGCGCTACGGCGAGGGCGAGATCAGACTCAGGCTCCTGCTGGACCGCACCCTGGTCTGCGAGGTCTGGGACTCCGGCCTGGTCCAGCCGCGGCGCCGTCGCGCCCGCGACACGGACGAGGGCGGTCGCGGCCTCCAGCTCGTCGGCCTCCGCAGCGCGGCCTGGGGCTCCCGGCGCACACCGCGCGGCAAGACGGTCTGGTTCGAACTCCCGCTGCCGGACGGGGAGAACGGCCTGACGGACCCCGCGGAGGCGTTGCTGAGCCTGTTCTGACCCCGCCCGGCTACCCCTGGGAGAGCGTGCGGCGGGCCCGGGTCTCCGGACCGCCGAAGCTCACCGGGGGACCGCCGTCGGCCTCCTCGCCGAGCAGGATCCCGCCGAGGACGGCCCCGGCCAGCCCGTTCGCGTGCTCGGCGGCGCCGTCGTACGGGTTCCCGCGCTCGCGGACGTCCCGCTCCGCCAGTTCGCGGGCCTCACGGGCGAGGGCGTCGGCGGCCGCGTAGTCCCCGGCGTCCGCGGCGAGGAGCCGTTCCGCCTCCGCCAGGAGCGTGCGGGCCTCGGCCCCCACCGCGCCCCGGTGCGTGGCGACGAAGTCCGAAGCTGCGGACACGGCACCGTCGGCGGTGAACCGGGCCGCCCGCGCCATGACACCGGCGCGTCCCACGCCCAGCAGTCCGACGGTCCCCGAGATCCGCCGCAGGGCGTCCACCGGGTCGTACGGCCCGCCGGTCAGCTCTTCCCGTACGGCGGCCAGGGCGACGTCGGCGTGGGCGACGCGGGCCCGGAGCTCGCCATCGGGGAGGAGCGGCGCGGAGGTGCCTGCCGGCCGCTTGCGAGCCTCCGCGATCTCCACCTCGCCGCCCGTCAGCGCGGCCGGCACCAGTTCCGCCGCCGTCTTCAGGTCCCCGGCCAGCCGTTCCACCCCGGACACGAGGACGCCCGCCTGGGCCACGGCCCCCTCGGCCGCGCGCAGCGCGCGGGCCGCCCGCTCGCCGTCCCCGGAATCGTCGGCCTGGCGGGCCCGGTTGAGCTGGGACGTGGCGAACACGAGCCGGTCCTTGGCCTGCTCGACGTATCCGGTGACGGAAGCGGTGGCCGACGGCGTGTAGCGCCCGCCCAGCTCGGCGAGCGCCGCCTGGGCGTCCGCCGTGCGCCCGGTCAGTTCCCGGAACCGCCCCTCGGCGATGCGCAGGGCCTCGCCCACCCCCGCTTCCAGCGACCGCAGTTGATCGAACCCGGCCGCCTCCGCGTCCAGCCGCCGCCCGGCCTCGGCGCACCGCCCCACGATTCCGACCAGCGCCTGCCGCCGGGCCGTCTCGTCCCCCGGAGCGCCCCGCTCGAACCGCCGCCATATGGCGAACGCGGCCGCGAGTTCGGTCTCCGCCGCGCGCAGGGCCTGGGCGAACGGCTCCACGGCTGCCGCCCCGAACCGCGCCTCGGCGAAGGCGAGTTCCTCCCGGCTCGTCCGCACACTGTCGTCCGCCTCGACGAGCGAGGTCCGCGCCTGGCGTTCGAAGTCGTGCACCGAGGGCGCGGGCGGCTGTGCGGACACCACGCCGGGTGTCGTACGGCTCCGGGCCCGCCGGGTGCGCCGCAGATAGCCGTACCCTGCCAGCACGGCCGCCACGGCCACGACGGCCAACGGCAGGACCAGATCGGTGGGCGAGGTCCCGCCCTCCTCCGGCGCGGCGGTGACCCGCGCCATGGGAACCGGATCTTCGGCCCTGATCGTCATCACCGGCAACACCAGCCACAGGATTCCGACCACACAGCCCAGCAGGGCGTGTGCCACCCGCACGGCTATGTGCGACTTGGCATGCCTGGGCCGGCGCCGGGTCGAGGATGGCGTCACATTTCGGAGCGTATGGGCAGGTAACCGCCTCCGCGACCGGGGTGGATGCGTGCGGGGGACCACGGGACAGGGGGTACGGAATGGACACCGGACCGATGGGGGCCGAGGAGCGAACAGCACGGTCCGGAGAGAACGGCACCTCCGAGACCGCGACCGGGGAGACCGGCCCCGCCGCCCGTGCGGGAGTGGCCGAGAGTTCGGGCGACGCGGTCCTGGCCGGGGAGGAGCAGTCCGCGTCCGGGATGAGCGAGTCCGCCGCCCGGGCGGGGGAGGCCGGGGCCGGAGAGAGCGCGTCCGGCGTCCGGGCCGGGGCCCTTCGCGGCGCGGCGGAGGCGGCCGTCGGCCGGGACGAGGAAGCCGTGACGGGAGCCGGTGTCCCGGGCGGGTCTCCTCGTGCCCGGGAGGAAGGGGCCGACCCTCCGGGCGGAGCGGGGAAGGCGTCCGAGGACGTTCCGGCGGCCGCACCCGGCGGCCGGCGCCGTACGCGGCTCAAGTGGGCGCGGCGCGTGGTGCTCGGGCTGGTTCTCGTCGTCCTCCTGCCGTTGCTCGCCGCCGGGACCGCGCTCCGGGTGAACTACGCCGGTGACCCGGCGGACGGCACGTACACCAGGAACAGGGACGCGATCTGGCTCGGTCACGCCTGGGTCGACGGCCGCAAGGACGACGCCGACGTCGAGGCCCTCGCCCGCCGCCTGCGCGGCACGGGCATCCGGGACCTGTACGTCCACTCGGGCCCCCTGGAGCACGACGGCACGCTCCCCGGGTCGGCCTGTCCGAAGGCCCGTTGGCTGATCGCCGCGGTGCACCGGGAACTCCCCGGAGTCCGCGTCCAGGCCTGGCTCGGCGACAAGCTCGCCAGCGAGTCACCCGACGGTTTGAGGCTGGAACGCGCACAGACCCGCGCCGCCGTCGTCCGTTCCACCCGCCGGATCCTCACCGCCGGCTTCGAGGGCGCCCACTTCGACCTGGAGCCCCTCCACTCCGGCGACCGGGACTACCTCTCCCTCCTCGACGACCTGCGCCGCGTCACCCGCGCACACGGCGCCCTGCTCTCCGTCGCCGCCCACCAGATCGACCCGCTGCCCGCCTTCCACTCCTTCTGGGGTACGACCACCGGCCACCCCAAGTGGTGGTCGCAGGCGTACTTCGGGCAGGTGGCCCGCCGCGTCGACCAGATCGCCGTGATGTCGTACGACACCATGCAGCCGCTGGAGAGCCTGTACGGCGGCTACGTCGCCCAGCAGACCAGCCTCGCACTGGAGGTCACCCCGCACTCCACCGACCTCCTCATGGGCCTGCCCTTCTACCACGAGAACCGCTTCGGCCACTGGGCGCGCGCCGAGACCGTCCCGGCCGCCGTGCGCGGCGTACGCCTGGGCCTGTCCCGCACGGACGCGGACCGCACCCGCTTCGGCGTGGCGCTGTACGTGGACTTCGCGGCGACGGAGGACGACTGGACGGCCTACCAGGAAGACTGGGTGGGGTGACCCGTACACGCCGTCAGCTGACCGCCGCCGAACTCACCCCGCTCGCCCGCGCCGCCGCCGGTCCGGCCCGCACGCTCTGCGCCGTCACCCGGCTGCGCGGCGGCTCCAAGAAGGGGGTGTACCGCCTCACCTTCGACGACGCGACCACGGCCGTCGCCTACGTCTGGTCTCCCGACGAGGACTACTGGGACCTGCCGGACACCGACCCCCGCGACCCGTTCTCGCACGCCTCCGGCCTCGACCTGTTCACGGCGTCGCACGCACGGCTGTCCGCCCTCGGAGTCCGCACGCCCCGGCTGCTCCACGTGGACACCGCCGCGGGCGCGGCCGTGGTCGAGGACGTCCGGGGAGGCAGCCTGGAGGAGGCGCTCGACCGGGACCCCGAGGCGGCCCGCCCCGCTCTGCGGCGCCTGGCCGAGGCGCTGGAGACCATGCGGGCCTGCACGGCCCCCGGCCACGGCAAGGTCGCCGTGGTCGACAACGGCGGCTCCTCGTACGGCGGTCCGTGCGAGCGGCTCGTCACCGACCGGGCGCTGGCCGGCATCGCCGAGACCGCCGTACGGGACGAGCGGATCGCCGAGGCCCGCGACGCGCTGGAGGAGACCGTGCGGTCGCTGGCCGCGGAGGTCCGGCCGCGCGCCCAGCACAGCCTCGTCCACGGCGAACTCGGCCCGGACCACGTCCTCGTGGACACCGGCGGTGACCCGGTGCTCATCGACATCGAGGGGCTGATGTACTTCGACGCCGAGTGGGAGCACGTTTTCCTGCGGTTCCGCTTCGGCCCCGCGTACGACGTGCTCCGCGGTCCCGGGCTCGACGAGTCCCGGCTGCGTCTGTACCGGCTGGCCATGCACCTCGACCTCGTCGCCGGACCGCTGCGGCTGCTCGACGGGGACTTCCCGCAGCCGGAGGTGATGCGGGCGATCTCGGAACACAATCTGGCGCAGGCCCTGGCTCTGGTGGGACGATGATCGCCATGCACACGTACTTGGTGGGGGCGGCCGTTCTGGCCGTGGCGCTCCTCCTGGCGTCCGGGATCGCGAGCGTCACGACCGGCTGGGTGATGCCACTCGGCCGCAAGCGTGTCCTGCGGCCGAAGCTGTGGGGCTACGGGACGCTGACCAGCGGGATCGGCATGGGTGTGTTCCTCTTCGTCGGGCCCTGGGGCTCCTCGGAACCCCCCAGCGGCCTGCGCGAGGCCATCGCCTGGTGCGGCTGGGGCGTGTTCTTCGTGGGGAGCTTGATCCAGCTCCTCGCCCAGCGCCCCGGCCGCACCCCTTCGGCAGCGCCTAGGTAGACCGCCTCCCGATCTTCGACCCCAGCCACACCAAGGGGTCGTACTTGCGGTCGACGGCCCGTTCCTTGAGCGGGATCAGCGCGTTGTCCGTGATCCTGATCCCCTCCGGACACACCTCCGTGCAGCACTTGGTGATGTTGCAGTAGCCGAGGCCGTGTTCCTCCTGGGCCGTGCTCTTGCGGTCCAGGCCGGTCTCCTCCGCCGCGTCCAGCGGGTGCATGTCCAGCTCGGCCACCCGCATCAGGAAACGCGGTCCGGCGAACGCCTTCTTGTTCTCCTCGTGGTCACGCACCACGTGGCAGGTGTCCTGGCACAGGAAGCACTCGATGCACTTGCGGAACTCCTGCGACCGGTCCACGTCCTCCTGCATCATCCGGTACTCGCCGGGACCGAGCCCGGCGGGCGGCGCGAACGCCGGAACCTCCCTGGCCTTCAGGTAGTTGAAGCCGACATCCGTCACCAGGTCGCGGATCACCGGGAAGGTACGCATGGGTGTGACGGTGATCGTCTCCGCGCGGTCGAACACCGACATGCGGGTCATGCACATCAGACGCGGCCGCCCGTTGATCTCCGCCGAGCACGAACCGCACTTGCCCGCCTTGCAGTTCCAGCGCACCGCGAGGTCGGGCGCCTGGGTGGCCTGGAGGCGGTGGATGATGTCGAGCACCACCTCGCCGTCGTTCACCTCGACCTTGAAGTCCTCCAGGCCGCCGCCCCCGGCGTCGCCCCGCCACACCTTGAAGCGGGCCTCGTAGCTGCTCACTCGTAGAGCTCCTCTTCGGCGAGGTACTTGACCAGCTCCTCCTTGTCGAAGAGGACGAGCAGGTCCGGGCGGATGGGTTCGGTGGTCTCGCGGGTGAGGTCGATCTGGCCCTGGACCGGGTCGGTCGCCGCCAGGCCGCCGGTCGGGTCGGCGAGCCGGCACAGCAGATTCAGCCGGCGCCACCGGCGGTCCATCGTCGGGTGGTCCTCGCGGGTGTGCCCGCCGCGGGACTCCGTGCGTTCCAGCGCGGCCCGCGCCACGCACTCGCTGACCAGCAGCATGTTCCGCAGGTCCAGCGCGAGGTGCCAGCCGGGGTTGAACTGGCGGTGCCCCTCCACACCGGCCCGGCGCGCCCGTACGCGCAGCTCCGCGAGCTTCTCCAGGGCCTGGGCCATCTCGCCCTCGCGGCGGATGATGCCGACGAGGTCGTTCATGGTCTGCTGGAGTTCCTGGTGGAGGGCGTACGGGTTCTCCGGCGGACGGCCCTCCTCCTCACCCGGTGCCGGTCCCTCCGCCGAGAACGGCCGCAGCGCCTCCGCGGCCGCCGTGTCGATCTGGGCGTCGTCCACCGGCGGCCGTCCGCCCGCGAGCCCCGCCGCGTACTCGGCCGCGTGCCGGCCCGCGCGGCGCCCGAAGACCAGCAGGTCGGAGAGCGAGTTGCCGCCGAGCCGGTTGGAGCCGTGCATACCGCCCGCGACCTCACCGGCCGCGTACAGGCCGGGCACCCCGCGCGCCGCCGCGGTGTCGGACTCGACCGCGATGCCGCCCATCACGTAGTGGCAGGTCGGCCCGACCTCCATCGCCTCGGCCGTGATGTCGACGTCCGCCAGCTCCTTGAACTGGTGGTACATCGACGGCAGCCGGCGCCGGATGACCTCGGCGGGCATACGCGTCGACACGTCCAGGAAGACCCCGCCGTGCGGGGAGCCGCGGCCCGCCTTGACCTCGGAGTTGATGGCCCGCGCCACCTCGTCGCGGGGGAGCAGCTCGGGAGGGCGCCGGTTGTTGTCCGGGTCGTCGTACCAGCGGTCGCCCTCCTCCTCCGACTCTGCGTATTTCTCCTTGAAGACGTCGGGGATGTAGTCGAACATGAACCGCTTGCCCTCGGAGTTCCTGAGCACCCCGCCGTCGCCGCGCACCGACTCGGTGACCAGGATGCCCTTCACCGACGGGGGCCAGACCATGCCCGTCGGATGGAACTGCACGAACTCCATGTTCAGCAGCGGCGCCCCGGCGAGCAGGGCGAGGGCGTGGCCGTCGCCCGTGTACTCCCACGAGTTCGACGTGACCTTGAAGGACTTGCCGATGCCGCCCGTCGCGATCACCACGGCCGGGGCTTCCAGCACGAAGAACCGGCCGGTCTCGCGCTCGTACGCGAAGACGCCGCTGACGCGCGAGCCGTCCTTCAGGACCCGGGTGACCGTGCACTCCTGGAAGACCTTCAGCCGGGACTCGTAGTCACCGGTCTCCCTCTTGTCCTCCTGCTGGAGCGAGACGATCTTCTGCTGGAGGGTGCGGATCAGCTCCAGGCCCGTACGGTCGCCGACGTGGGCCAGGCGCGGGTACTCGTGGCCGCCGAAGTTCCGCTGGGAGATCTTCCCGTCCTTCGTGCGGTCGAACAGCGCGCCCCAGGTCTCCAGCTCCCACACCCGGTCCGGGGCCTCCCGCGCGTGCAGCTCGGCCATCCGCCACTGGTTGAGGAACTTGCCTCCGCGCATGGTGTCGCGAAAGTGGACCTGCCAGTTGTCGTGCTCGTTGACGTTGGCCATCGCCGCCGCGATGCCGCCCTCGGCCATCACGGTGTGCGCCTTGCCGAACAGCGACTTGCAGATCACCGCCGTACGGGCGCCCCGCTCCCGTGCCTCGATCGCGGCCCGCAGCCCGGCGCCGCCGGCCCCGACCACGACGACGTCCCACTCCTGCCGGTCCACCACGGGCATCAGAAAAACCTCGGATCGTCGAAGACACCGGACGCGACCAGGTACACGTAGAAGTCGGCGAGCGCCACGCTCACCAGGGATGCCCAGGCCAGTTGCATATGACGGGCGTTCAACCGCCCGACGAACTGCCACGCCCGGTAGCGCACGGGATGCTTCGAGAAGTGCTTCAGCTTCCCGCCGACGATGTGCCGGCACGAGTGGCAGGAGATCGTGTACGCCCAGATCAGCACGATGTTGAGCAGGAAGACCAGGGTGCCCAGGCCCATGTGGCCCCAGCGGTAGTGCTCGTCGCGGAAGGACAGCACCGTGTCGTAGGTGAGCACCCCGGCCACCAGCAGGGCGGCGTAGAAGAAGTACCGGTGGACGTTCTGCAGGATCAGCGGGAAACGGGTCTCGCCGGTGTACTTCCTGTGCGGCTCGGCCACCGCGCAGGCGGGCGGGGACGCCCAGAAGCTGCGGTAGTAGGCCTTGCGGTAGTAGTAGCAGGTCAGGCGGAAGCCGAGCGGGAAGATCAGGATGATGATCGCGGGGGAGATCGCCCACCAGCTGCCGAAGAGATCGGCGTTGGGGCCCGCGTGCATCGTCCGGCAGTTCTCCGCCAGGCAGGGCGAGTAGAAGGGCGAGACGTACGGCGCCGCGTAGTAGTAAGCGTTGGCGAAGGCCCGCCAGGTCGAGTAGACGACGAAGGCGAACAGACCGGCCGCGGTGACGGCCGGGGCCAGCCACCAGCGGTCGGTCCGCAGATGCGGGGCGTCGATCGCGGCGCGCGTACCGGTGTGTACGCCGCCCGAGGTCCCCTGATCGAGTGATGAATGCGTCATCTGCTTGCAGGACCTCCGGCGATCTCGGCTGGCGTCTGGTGTGCGCGGTCCGGGCCGTGAGGGACTCCGCCCTTCCGGGGCCGGACCACGGACAGGATCCGTGTCGCCGCCCGGTTGCGGCAGCAATCCATCAGCGGCCTCCGGCCGCGGGGGACGACCAGTGCGCCCAAGACCGTTCGGGGCGTGCCGCCGGAAAGGCCTGTGCTACTCCGGTGTCGAGGAACGGTTCCGTACCAGTGGTCAACAGGTCCACTCCTTGAAGTAGCGGTAGAGGCGTGGTCGGCCGGTCCTTGGTTCAGGGAGCGCGCCGACCGCGGGTACTCAGTGATCGGGGCCGTGCTGCGCGCCGAGGCCCTCGTCCTCGGCGCCCCTCCACATGGTGTTGTCGTACGGGGCGTCGGAGATCGTCACAAGATCAGGGCGCCGGGATGACGCGGCCGTCCGGGTGGTGGCCGCCGCGCGCAGCAGCGCCACGCTCTCGCGCAGGTGGTCGGCGTCGGCGTGGACGCGGCGTATGTCGAGCCCGCCGCTCCCCATCTGCTGCTCCAGGCGCCCAAGCGACCGGAACAGGTCGTCGAGGCACCGCTGAACTGTCGTCAGTTCGTCGTGCACGGACATGACGTGACCTCACTTCCGCGGACTTCGTGGTCCAAGGCGGCAACGTTCATGCGCCTGCGAGTGTTGCGCGTCACACCGGCTGATGTGAAGGCATGTGCAGCGATTGGCGGATTGCGCGCCTCCACCGCACGCCCGCACGCGCGCTCTGTGTGCGCCGGGGCGCGTGTTGCGCCGCACGGGTGGGCTTGGGAGCCCCCGCCGCCGTGTCGCCCCCGGCAGGCGAACCCTTTCCTCTTCAGTGGGTCCGTAGATCTGATCAGCACCAAAATACCGCCAAATGTGAACAGACCACACCCGTGTCACCGGGCTCCCCGGAGGTAGCAGAGATGTCCCACGACGGCGTCGGACTGCGCGCGGTCATGCGCTCGGTCGTCTTCCTCACCGCTGGCGCGCTCGCGGTTCCCGCCCTCGCGGGCTGCAGCTCGGACGACGACGCGGACCGCCCGCTGGCCGGACAGGACATCGCCCCGGTGGCCCGGAACCTGGTCGCGGACGGCGGCACGCTGCGCTGGGCCGTGGACGCCGTCCCGGAGACCCTCAACGCCTTCCAGGCCGACGCCGACGCCGGCACCTCCCGGGTCGCCCAGGCCGTCCTCCCGTCGATGTTCCGCCTCGACCGCGACGGGCGCCCGGTCCGCAATCCCGACTACCTGGAGTCCGCCAAGGTCATCGAGACCGAGCCGCGCCAGGTCGTGCTCTACAAGCTCAACCAGCAGGCCGTCTGGAGCGACGGACGCGAGATCGGCGCCGCCGACTTCGCCGCCCAGTGGCGCGCCCTGTCCGGCACGGACACCGGCTACTGGACCGCCCGCAACGCGGGCTACGACCGCATCGCCAAGATCGAACGCGGCGCAAACGACCTTGAGGTCCGGGTCACCTTCAACCGTCCCTACGCCGACTGGAAGTCGCTGTTCTCGCCGCTGTACCCGAAGGACGTCATGGGCACCCCGGACGCCTTCAACGACGGGGCGCGCCGCAAGCTCAAGGTCACCGCCGGACCCTTCAAGGTCGACAAGGTCGACACCGCGCAGAAGGACGTCGTCCTCTCCCGCAATCCGCGCTGGTGGGGTCATCCCACCAAGCTGTCCGAGATCGTGCTGCACGCCGTGCCCCGCGACAAGCGGGCCACCGCGCTGGCCGACGGCACGGTGGACATCGCCGACGTCGACCCCTCCGAGGCCGAGCGCATCACCCTCGCCGGCCGCGACAAGGGCACCGGCACACCCCTGCAGGGCGGTGGGCGGACCTCCGCCAAGAAGCTGCGCTCCTGGGCCCTCGCGCACGGCCTCGACTCCGCCGAGCTCGGCTCGGGCGACAAGGAGCTGCGCAAGGCCGTCACGCAGTACCTGCACAGCCAGGACGCGCTGCGCGGCTTCGAGGTCCGCAAGTCCCTGGAACCCGCGTACACCCAGCTCGCCCTCAACGGCTCCGGCGGCCCCCTCGCCGACGAGCGGGTGCGCCGCGCCGTCGCCCGCGCCCTCGACCGCACGGAGCTCGTCAAGCTCGCTCTCGGCCCGCTCGGCCTGCCCGCCGTCCCCGTCGGCAGCCACCTCGCCCTCTCCGGCCAGGCCGCCTACGCCGACGGCAGCGGAGCCCTGGGCGGACAGGACACGGCCGAGGCGCAGGCGCTGCTCGCGGACGCCGGATGGGTGCGTGGCGGGCCCGTCAAGGAGCCGAAGAAGGCCGAGAAGGCCGCCGGGCCGGAGGGCAGCGGGGCCGACGAGTCCGAGGGCGGCGACGACGGCACGTTCATCGTGGGCGAGGACGACAAGGACAACCCCAAGGACCACAAGAACAAGCAGCGCGAGACGACCGGTGACGAGGGCGGCAGACACCTCGCACAGGACGGCAGGCAGTACAAGGGCAACCACCTCAGGCAGGGCGGCGCGCCCGGCGCCTACGCCCCCAAGGGCACCGCCGCCCCGGCGGGCGCGGTGGCCGGACCGCTCGCCAAGGACGGCCAGGCGCTCACGCTGCGCTTCGTGCTCCCCTCGGGCCCCGGCTCGGACACCCTGCGCACCGTCGCGGACCGGATCTCGGTGATGCTGGAGAAGGTCGGCATCCGCACCGAGATCAGCACGGTCCCGGACGAGAGCTACTTCCGGGACCACATCGCCGCAGGCCAGTTCGACCTCGCCCTCTACTCCTGGCCGTCCTCCGCCTTCCCCGCCACCGACGCCCGCCCCATCTACGCCAAGCCGGTCCCGGCCGCCGACGGCTCCGTGAACGTCGAGCAGAACTACACCCGCGTCGGCACCGACCAGGTCGACCAGCTCTTCGACCAGGCCGCGGCCACGCTCGACGAGGACGAGTCCGACGCCCTGATCCGCAAGGCCGACTCCCGCATCTGGGCGGCGGCGGGCTCCCTGCCCCTCTATCAGCGCCCCCAGCTCGTCGGAACGAGGAAGACCCTGGTCAACGCGGGTGCCTTCGGTTTCCAGACCCCGATCTACGAGGACATGGGCTTCCTGAAGAAGGGCGCCAGGACCTCTCCCAGCCCGTCCCATAAATGATCACTCGTGGCCCTGCGCAAGCCGCCTCGCGCAGGGCCACGTACCATGGGGTGAGGCCGTGGCGTGTTCAGCCCGGCAGGGTCCGCGTATCACCGACGTACGCGCTGGCCTTCCTCAACTCCGGGAGTAAGCCTTCATGGCCACGCGCCACGACATCCGCAACGTCGCCATCGTCGCCCACGTCGACCACGGCAAGACGACCATCGTCGACGGCATGCTGAAGCAGGCCGGTGCCTTCGCCGCCCACCAGCTCGACCAGGTCGACGACCGCGTCATGGACTCGAACGACCTGGAGCGTGAGAAGGGCATCACGATCCTCGCCAAGAACACGGCGGTGAAGTACCACCCCAAGGACGGGGGGGACGTCATCACCATCAACATCATCGACACCCCCGGCCACGCCGACTTCGGCGGCGAGGTCGAGCGCGGTCTGTCGATGGTCGACGGTGTCGTCCTGCTCGTCGACGCCTCCGAGGGCCCGCTGCCGCAGACCCGGTTCGTGCTCCGCAAGGCCCTGCAGGCCCGGCTGCCCGTCATCCTCTGCATCAACAAGACGGACCGCCCGGACGCCCGTATCGACGAGGTCGTCAACGAGACGTACGACCTCTTCCTCGACCTGGACGCGGACGAGGAGCAGATCGAGTTCCCGATCGTGTACGCGTGCGGCCGTGACGGCATCGCCTCGCTGACCAAGCCGGACAACGGCACGGTCCCGGCCGACTCCACCAGCCTGGAGCCGTTCTTCTCCACGATCCTGGAGCACATCCCGGCCCCGACCTACGACGAGGCCGCCCCGCTCCAGGCCCACGTCACCAACCTGGACGCCGACAACTTCCTCGGCCGTATCGCGCTGCTCCGCGTCGAGCAGGGCGAGCTGCGCAAGGGCCAGACCGTCGCCTGGATCAAGCGGGACGGCTCGGTCGGCAACGTCCGCATCAGCGAGCTGATGATGACCGAGGCCCTCACCCGCAAGCCCGCCGAGAAGGCCGGCCCGGGTGACATCTGCGCCGTCGCCGGCATCCCGGACATCATGATCGGCGAGACCCTCGCCGACCCCGAGAACCCGATCCCGCTCCCGCTGATCACGGTCGACGAGCCGGCGATCTCGATGGTCATCGGTACGAACACCTCTCCGCTGGTCGGCCGCGGCGGCACCGGCAAGGGCGCCGACGCGAAGGCGGCGGTCAAGGACCGCAAGGTCACCGCTCGCCAGGTCAAGGACCGCCTGGACCGCGAGCTGGTCGGCAACGTCTCGCTCCGCGTCCTGGAGACCGAGCGTCCGGACGCCTGGGAGGTGCAGGGCCGTGGTGAGCTGGCGCTCGCCATTCTGGTCGAGCAGATGCGCCGCGAGGGCTTCGAGCTGACCATCGGCAAGCCGCAGGTCGTCACCAAGGACGTCGACGGCAAGGTCTACGAGCCCGTCGAGCGCATGACGATCGACGTGCCGGAGGAGCACATGGGCGCGGTCACGCAGCTCATGGGTGTCCGCAAGGGCCGGATGGACAACATGTCCAACCACGGCTCCGGCTGGGTCCGCATGGAGTTCGTCGTGCCCTCCCGCGGTCTGATCGGTTTCCGCACCGAGTTCCTGACCCAGACCCGCGGCACCGGCATCGGCCACTCCATCCACGAGGGCTTCGAGCCCTGGTTCGGCGCGCTGCAGACCCGCAACAACGGCTCCCTGGTGGCCGACCGCTCCGGTGCCGTCACCGCGTTCGCGATGACCAACCTGCAGGAGCGCGGCGTCCTGTTCGTCGAGCCGGGCACCGAGGTGTACGAGGGCATGATCGTCGGCGAGAACTCCCGCTCCGACGACATGGACGTCAACATCACCAAGGAGAAGAAGCTCACGAACATGCGGTCGTCGACGGCCGATGTCGCCGAGTCGATCGTGCCGCCGCGCAAGCTGTCGCTGGAGCAGTCGCTGGAATTCTGCCGCGACGACGAGTGCGTCGAGGTGACCCCGGAGGCGGTCCGCATCCGCAAGGTGAACCTGGACGCCCGCGAGCGCGCCCGCGCCGCGAGCCGCGCCAAGCACGGCTGAAACACACGGCACGCCTGACACACAGCGTGCTCACGGCGTGAACCCGGGTGTCCCCATGGTGGGGACACCCGGGTTTTTTGCAACCCATTTTCCGTTGGCCGATGTCCGTAATGCGGAGATCCCTGACCGATAGCCATGTAACACGTCCGTTTCGCGCCCTTCTTCGGTCGAACAGTTTGTCCAGATTTTGGAAGGTCTACGCGTGAGCTGTGACTGAATTGAGATTTAAGAACAGTGGTCGGTGGTCGGCCCATGGCAGATAGTTAGCCGCGTAGCGCTCGGGTCAATGGGTCTCGCGCTGTGGGGACAGCGCCGACTCACGAGCACCAGGGGGTGTCTGACCCTCCGTCAGGGGTGTCGGAGGACGCGGACGGTAACCCCCTCCCGTTGGTGAACACGTGACGTCATGAGGAGGAACCCCCATGCGTGGTAATTCCGGCCGTTCGTCCGGCAGCCAGGTCTGAGAAACCGGCGACCGCTCAGCGCGGCCGCTCAACTACGCGCGTCCCACTGCGGATTCGCGTATCTCGGAGTACCTGGACGCCTCTCACACCCATACCTGTGAAACGGACGAACAGTGACAAGTCCTATCGACATTGAGGGCGGCGGGACAGCGGTGGCCGTCGGCGGCGAACCGGAGCCGCAGGCGAAGACCGAGGCCGTCAGCCTCGAAGGCCGGTCTCCCGGCCAACTGATGTGGATCCGCTTCAAGCGCGACCGTACGGGCGTGATCTCGGCCTACATCGTGGGTTTCTTCTTCCTGATCGGGCTGCTCGCGCCGCTGATCTCCAAGCTGTACGGCAAGGATCCGTACACGGTGTACGCGGACGAGCGCCCCGAGCTGTTCGACAGTGCCGGTGTGCCCGTCCAGCCCAACGGCGGCATCAGCGGCGAGTTCTGGTTCGGGCTCGAACCGGGCAACGGCTACGACGTCTTCACCAAGCTCATCTACGGCATCCGCACCTCGCTGATGATCTCGGTCGCCGTCACGATCGCGGTCGTGCTGACCGGCATCGTGCTCGGCGTCGCAGCCGGCTACCTCGGCGGCAGGACCGACTTCTTCATCGGCCGGGTCATCGACTTCCTGCTCGCCTTCCCGGCGCAGCTGTTCTTCATCGCCAGCATGCCGGTCGTGGTCTCACTGTTCGTCAGCCCGCGCGACGAGACACCGACCTATGTGCGGGTCGTCTCGCTCATCCTCGTGCAGTGGTTCCTCGGCTGGATGAGCCTGGCCCGCATTCTGCGCGGCACCTCACTGGCCCTGCGTGAACGGGAGTTCATCGAGGCGGCCAAGGTGAGCGGCGCCTCGCCCTGGCGGATCATCCGCAAGGAGATCCTGCCGAACGTCGTCACACCGCTCCTGGTGCAGTCGACGTATCTGCTGCCCAGCTTCGTGACCGCCGAGGCCGGTCTGTCCTTCCTGGGCGTGGGCATCGTCGAACCGACGCCCGACTGGGGGCAGATGTTCTCCAAGGCGTCGACCGAACTCGTGATGCAGAACGACATCACCTACATGTTCTTCCCCGGCATCTCGATGATCATCTTCATCGTCGCGTTCAACCTGCTCGGGGATTCGGTCAGGGACGCCTTCGACCCCAAGACCGCGCGCTGACCGTGCACTTGCACATTTCTCCACGGCAGTTCTTCCGCACTGGTGACAGACGGGGCACCGGTGACACACAAGATGGGTGGGAAACTGAGTGATGAGTAGGGGCGGACGCCACGTCTACGGCGCACTCTCCGTGCTCGCGGCCGGAGCTCTTGTGCTCACCGGTTGCAGCAAGGGTGGCAGCGACAGCGGCGGCAACGACAAGAAGGACCAAGAGAACGCCAAACGCCAGCAGGCGTCGATCAAGTTCGGCGGCACGGCGGACTCCACCGGACCGGCGGCCGACGTACCCGGTGCCAAGGCCGGCGGCACCATGGAAGTACTGCAGCGCGACAGCTACGCACACCTCGACCCGGCCCAGATCTACGTCTCCGACGAGGGCTCCCTGGCCACGCTGCTGCACAGAGGCCTCACCGGCTACAAGGCGACCAGCAACGACGGCTCGAAGCACGAGGTCGTCGGTGACCTCGCCACCGACTCCGGCACCACCACGGACGGCGGCAAGACCTGGAAGTACACGCTGAAGGACGGCATCAAGTTCCAGGACGGCTCGCCGATCACGTCCAAGGACTTCCGGCACACCTTCGAGCGGCTCTTCGCGCCCTTCGTCAACCAGGGCCCCACCTACCTCCAGCAGTGGCTGGCCGACTCCCCGGGTACCGCGTACCGCAAGCTGCTCAAGGACGGCCCGTACAAGGGCAAGCACCTGCCCAGCAGCATCCTCGAGACGCCGGACGACAAGACGATCATCTTCCACTTCAAGACCGCCCACCCCGACCTGCCGTACGCGCTGGCGATGGCCGGCTACGCGGTGGTCTCGGAGAAGGGCGACACCAAGGAGAGGTACGACAAGGCACCGGTGGTGACCGGCCCGTACAAGGTCCAGTCGTTCAAGTCCGGCAAGTCGATGGTCCTGGTCAAGAACACCAACTGGGACCCGAAGACGGACCCGATCCGCCACCAGTACGTGGACCAGTTCAACATCACCTTCAACCAGCAGTACGAGACCTCCACCAAGGCCCTGCTGGCCGACAGCGGCGCCGACCAGACCGGCCTCAGCTTCAACAACCAGGTGGACGCGGGCAACCTGTCCAAGGTTCTCAGGGACCCGAAGATGAAGTCCCGCACGGTCTCCGGCTACCAGCCGTACGTCGGCCAGATGAACATCAACATGAGCCACCCGGCGCTCAAGGACAAGACGGTCCGCGAGGCCATCGCCTACGCGCTGCCGATCACGCCGTTCGTCCGCGCCTACGGCGGCACGGACGCCATGGAGGTCGCCGGCGGCCTGATCTCCCCGACCGTCAGCGGCTACGACCCCTCCTTCGACCCGTGGGGCAAGAAGAAGAAGCCCGCCGGTGACCCGGACAAGGCCCGCGAGCTGCTGAAGAAGGCCGGCAAGCTCAACATGAAGCTGACCTTCGGCTACATCAACACCCCCGAGGGCCAGCAGTACTCCACGGCCATGGCGGCGGGCCTGAAGAAGGCCGGCTTCAACGTCCAGCGCCAGGAGATCCCGGCCGAGACGTACTACGACCAGGTCAGCAAGCTCAACAACAACTACGACATCTTCCACACCGCGTGGGGTGCCGACTGGCCGTCCTCCTCGACGGTCATCCCGCCGCTGTACGACGGCCGCGTGATCGCCGACGGCGCGCAGAACTACTCGCAGATCAACGACCCCAAGGTCAACAGCGAGATCGACCGGATCAACCAGATCACCGACCCGGTCAAGTCCGCGGCCGACTGGGAGAAGCTCGACCAGTACATCGTCAAGGACGTCGTCAACGTCGTCCCGACGGCGTACTACAAGCAGACCCAGATCGCCGGTTCCAAGGTCGGCGGCCTGGTCTACGACGACGTGATCGGCGGCATCGACCCGCGTCGCCTCTACATCAAGTAACCGTCCCCGCCCGGTACCCGGTGCGTCCCCTCGGCAACGGGGGAGCACCGGGTACCGTCCGGCCCGCCGACGTCAGAGAGCTGCCCCTGTCATGCTGCGCTTCCTCGTCCGCCGGATCCTCGGTGCCATCGTCATCCTCTTCCTGCTGAGCATCGTCACGTTCTTGCTGTTCTTCGGGATGCCGCGCGACCCGGCGCTGCTCATGTGCGGCAAGACCTGCAACCCGGACAGCCTCGCCAACATCCACCATGTGCTCGGCCTCGACAAGTCCATCCCCGAGCAGTACTGGATCTTCCTGCACAACCTCGTCATGGGCAGCAACCAATTCGCCCAGGGCCCCTGTCCGGCGCCTTGTTTCGGGTACTCGTACCACACCAACGAACAGGTGTGGAGCACGCTGATGGACCGGCTGCCCACCACCGTCTCGCTGACCCTCGGCGCCGCCTTCTGCTTCCTGCTCGTCGGCCTCGGCAGCGGCCTGCTCGCCGCCTGGCGGCGCGGCACGCTCATCGACAAGGCGGCCACGGCCGGCGCGATGGTGCTCAGTTCGATGCAGATCTACTTCCTCGGCCCGCTGGCGCTGGCGATCCTCGTCTACCAGACCCACTGGTTCGAGAAGCCCGCCTACAACGACTTCACCGCGAACCCGATCACCTGGTTCACGGGGCTGATCATCCCCTGGGTGGTCCTCTCCACGATCTTCGCCGCGCAGTACACCCGTATGGCGCGCTCGTCGATGATCGAACAGCTCCAGGAGGAGCACGTGCGCACCGCCCGCGCCAAGGGCATGTCCCGGCGATACGTCTTCTTCCGCTACGCCTGGCGCGGTTCGCTGATCCCCATCGTCACCATCTTCGGCATCGACCTGGGTTCCCTGCTCGGCGGCGCCATCATCACCGAGTTCACCTTCGGCCTGCCGGGCATCGGCCAGCTGGCGGTACTGTCCGTCTTCTTCAGCGACCTGCCGCTGCTGCTCGGCGTGATGCTGTTCTCCGCGACCATGATCCTGCTCTTCAACATCATCGTCGACGCCTGCTACGCCTTCATCGACCCGCGCGTGCGGCTGGCCTAGGCCGTTTTAGGAGCACTCTTGTGACCACTCTGACCAAGGAGGCCGGCGCGTCCGTCCCGGCCGGCGCGGGTCCCCTGCTGTCGGTGCGCGACCTGCACGTCAGCTTCAAGACCGAGGACGGCATCGTACGGGCCGTGGACGGGCTCTCCTTCGACCTGGAACGCGGCAAGACCCTGGGCATCGTGGGGGAGTCGGGCTCGGGGAAGTCGGTGACCAACCTGACCGTCCTGGGCCTGCACAACCCCATGTTCACCACGGTCGAGGGCGAGATCCTGCTCGACGGACAGGAGCTGACCACCGCCCGGGAGCCGGAGCTGGAGCGGCTGCGCGGCAACAAGGTCGCCATGATCTTCCAGGACCCGCTGACCGCGCTGTCCCCCTACTACACCGTGGGCCGCCAGATCGCCGAGCCGTTCATGAAGCACAACGGCGCGTCCAAGCGGGCCGCCTGGGACCGCGCGGTGGAGATGCTCGGCAAGGTGGGCATCCCGAACCCGAAGGAGCGGGCCAAGGACTACCCGCACCAGTTCTCCGGCGGTATGCGCCAGCGCGCGATGATCGCCATGGCGCTGGTCTGCGACCCCGACCTGCTGATCGCCGACGAGCCGACCACGGCCCTGGACGTGACGGTGCAGGCCCAGATCCTCGACCTCCTGAAGGACCTCCAGCAGGAGTTCGGCTCCGGGATCATCTTCATCACCCACGACCTCGGCGTGATCGCCGACATGGCCGACGACATCATGGTGATGTACGCGGGCAGCGCGGTGGAGCGGGGCACGACGGACGAGGTGCTGCGCTCGCCGCAACACCCCTACACCTGGGGCCTGCTGAACTCGATGCCCCGGCTCGACTCCGACCTCGCGGCCCCGCTCACCCCCATCCCGGGCGCCCCGCCCTCGCTCCTCAACCCGCCGTCCGGCTGCCGCTTCCATCCCCGCTGCCCCTTCCAGGACCGGGTCCACGGCGGCGGCCGCTGTGTCAACGAACGCCCGCTGCTGGCCCCCGACCGGGCCTCCGCCTGTCATCTGACGGGCGAGCAGAAGCGGACCATCTTCATCGACGAGATCAAGCCCCGGCTGGGCTAGGGCCAGGAGGACACACCATGACAGAGGACCTCGTCCTCCCCGCCCAGCGCGAATCGGCCCCCGGCCGGGAGGGGGAGCCGCTCCTGGAGGTCTCCGCCCTGACCAAGCACTTCCCGGTCAAGGGCGGCTTCCCGATCCGGCGAACGGTCGGTCACGTCCAGGCCGTGGACGGCATCGACCTGACCGTGCGCGTCGGCGAGAGCTTCGGCCTGGTGGGCGAATCGGGCTGCGGCAAGTCGACGACGGGCCGGCTGATCACCCGCCTCCTGGAACCGACGAGCGGGAAGATCACGTACCGCGGACAGGACATCAGCCACGCCTCGCGCAAGCAGCTGGCGCCGATCCGCTCCGAGATCCAGATGATCTTCCAGGACCCCTACTCCTCGCTGAACCCGCGGCAGACGGTCGGCAGGATCATCTCCAACCCGATGGAGGTCAACGGGATCGCTCCCGAGGGCGGGAGGGAGAAACGCGTCCGCGAACTGCTGGAGATCGTCGGACTCAACCCCGAGCACTTCAACCGCTTCCCGCACGAGTTCTCCGGCGGTCAGCGCCAGCGCATCGGCGTCGCCCGCGCGCTCGCGCTGGAGCCGAAGCTGATCGTCGCGGACGAGCCGGTGTCGGCCCTCGACGTCTCCATCCAGGCGCAGGTCGTCAACCTGCTGCAGAAGGTCCAGCGGGAGCTGGGCATCGCCTTCCTCTTCATCGCCCACGACCTCGCGGTGGTCCGCCACTTCTCCCAGCGCGTGGCGGTGATGTACCTCGGCAAGATCATCGAGATCGCCGATCGCGAGGACCTGTACGAGAACCCGCGCCACCCCTACACGAGGGCGCTTCTCTCCGCCGTGCCCGAGGCGACGGTGGACGACGTCCCGCGCGAGCGCATCCGCCTCGTCGGCGACGTGCCCTCCCCGATCAACCCGCCGTCCGGCTGCCGCTTCCGCACTCGCTGCTGGAAGGCGACGGAGAAGTGCGCGACGGAGGCCCCGCCGCTGGTCCAGGTCTCGGGCAACAAGCCCGGCCACCTGACGGCCTGCCACTACCCGGAGACCGCGGACATCATTCCGGCCCCCCGCCTCTCCAAGGACCCCGAGACGGCGGCCTGACACACCCCTTTCCGTCAGCCGTCTCTCGCGGACGGGCTTTCACTGGCCCATTGACCCGAGCCCATGAACGTCCCGTCCAGGGGATAAGGGCCCGTACACCCGTCAAGGATGTGCGGGCCCTTCTCGTGCGGTGACACTCCGGCGGGCTTGAGCCGGCGGTCAATTCGGCTGTTCATCGCGCGACGACTTACGCGTGACGTTCTCCGGGCACCACCCGGTGGAGTTGTCCGGGGGGAGTGATTCCGGCGGCACGGGCCAGTACGTCGGCGGTCCGCAACCCCGCCTCAACGGCGTGGTCGGCGGTACTGGGCAGGCAGCGTTCGTACTCGGGGACGAACTCCGCCATGATGACGCCGGCGTGATCGGTCGCGACCTCATTGAGCGACACCGGCCAGCCCTGTTCCTCGAGAGCCGTGCGCAACTCGCGTGAACGCTCGACGTCCACCACTGGATCGGCGCTGCCGTGCACCAGCCACACCGGCCGGGGCGGCACCCGGCTGCCGCCCCGGCCGAGGTCGTCGATCGGGACGGTGCCGGTGGTCGGTGCCACCGATCCGTACGCACCCGCGATTCCCACGACGGCTTGCGGCCTCCAGTTGCCGAATGCGGCGGGATTCACGGCGACACCCACCGCGGCCTTGCCGCCCAGCGACCAACCGGCGAGCGCGATCCGCTCGGGATCCCCGCCGAAGTCGACCGCGTTCTGCCGTACGAAGACGGCCGACTCCCTCAGCTGCGTTCGGCCGCCGTCCGCAGCGTCGGATCGCCAGTCCGGCACCAGGACGATGACGCCCAGCTCCGCCGCAGCGCGGGCGACCGGCGCGAGGACGTCCCGTTCGTCGGGGCCCCGGCCGTGCCAGAGCAGCACCGCGGGCACAGGCTCTGACACGCCCGCAGGCCTATACACGTCCATGAGCTTGCCGCTGGGCCCGTACCTGAGCCCCGTCCTGACGACAACCTCCGTGGCCACCGTGACACCCCCGACTCGTAGACCACGAACAAAGTCACAGCATCCACGCGAGTCGACCGAGCTACTCCAGGTCAACCGGCTGAAACGGCCGCCGTCTCAGGCACGGAACGGGTCGCCCAACCGGGCCAGGCGTCCCAAGCCGGGAAGAACTCAACGCTGAGGCGCCACCAGTACAGTCACGGTCTACGGCTGGAGTACCACGGCGTCACGCCACCCACTCGTCGCGGAGCATCCCGAAGAGCACGCGGTCGTGGCGCTCGCCCTCCACCAGCACCGCCGACCGGCGGCGGCCTTCCTCGCGGAAACCCAACCTGGTAAAGGCGCGCACGGCGCGCTCGTTGCCGCTCCAGGTGTCCAGTTCCAGGCGGCTCAGGCCGTACGCGCCGAACAGGTGGCCCACGAGCACCCGCAGCGCGTCACTGCCGTAGCCGCCACCCCAGAACTCCCGCTCCCCGATGGTGACTCCCAGCGTGGCCACTCCTGCGTACGGGTCCAGGTCCCGGTAGTCGACCATGCCTATCACCCGTCCGCCTGCCAGGTCCTCGACCGTGAACACGGCCGACTCCCTCGGGTTCAGTCGCAGCATGGTGTCGAAGCCGAGCGCGATCGCCTCCGCCGTGACCGGGCCGAAGCACGGGTCACCGCCTGCGGCCCAGCGCACCACTTCGGGGTCGTTGCGCCACCGAAGATGGTGCTCAGCGTCTTCGGAGCGCAGCGCACGCAGCCTTACCAAATCTCCTTCGAACATTGTGGAACTCTATGCGATCGCTGAATTCATCGAGGGCTGGGCGCCACATGCATACGGACTCCCCCGGTCCTCCGAGAACGGGACGACGGTCCCTGCCCCCAGCAGTTCGTGCGGGTCGCCACGAGCGCAAGTCTCAGCCACTCCTCCGACACCACCATCTCTCCCACGGACTTCGACTGTGCGCGCGCAACGGCTGCGGTGCATCGGTGTCGCCCGCGCGCTCGCGCTGCAGCCGAAGCGAGCGCGCTGTTGCGAAGGAACTCGCCGACCTGCGTGACACTCCGGGCTTCCGTTCGCTCTGCCAGGTCCTCATCCGGTGGGGACGGTCAGCCGAGTAGGAACTCCACTGACGTGGGCTCGCGTGGCTCGGCTTCCGGCGGCCCGGCCCCGCATCGCGTCCATGTCCCGTTCTTTGAGCGGCCGTTGCCCGAAGGTGGGTAGAAGACAAGAAGACGGTGGATGACGCTGTGCGGTTCACCGGCGTATGACAAACTGCCGCGGTGGTCGATCATTCGTTCGCCGATCCTTCGCTTGCCGCCCTGTACGACAGCCTCAATCCGTGGGGGCCGGGTGACGACTTCTATCTCGGCCTGGTGAAGTCCGCGCGGTCCGTGCTGGACGTCGGCTGCGGCACCGGCCAGTTGCTCAGGCGGGCGCACGAGGACGGACACCCCGGGCGGCTGATGGGGCTCGATCCGGCCGCCGCCATGCTCGTGCAGGCGCGGCAGGCCGCGCCCGGTGTCGAGTGGGTGCTCGGTGATCTGCTGACCCGGCTCTGGGACGGCGAGTTCGAGCTGGTCGTGATGACCGGGCACGCCTTCCAGGTGCTGGTGTCCGACGAGGAGTTGCGCGCCTGTCTGCGTGCCGTGCGGTCGGCGCTGGCCGGCGGAGGGCGGTTCGCGTTCGAGACGCGCAACCCGGACGCCCGTGCCTGGGAGACGTGGACACCGGACCGGGCGCGGGAGATCACGGACGCGGACGGCAGGACCGTACGGGTGCGCCACGAGGTCCAGGGCGGTCCCGTCGGGAGCCGGGTGACGTTCACCGAGACCTACGAGGGCGACGGCTGGTCCCGGCCCCGGGGGGGCCGGGGCCCGCCCCCCCGCGGGGGTCCCCCGACCCAGGGTGGGGGGGGGGGGGGCGGGCGGGCCGGGCGGGCGGCGGGGGGGGGCGGCGGGGGCGGGGGCCGCCCCGCCCCCGGGCG
>NZ_JBHYKH010000026.1:17607-38471 GCF_042741275.1 Streptomyces sp. NPDC058964 | reverse complement strand
GAGCTCTGACTCCCCGGTGAGCGCGCGGCGCCCGCCGGTCGATCGCGGCGCGCGGGGCGTCGGGGGCCTCGCGCCCCCGCGCGCGGGAGCCGCCCCCCGCCCCAGCGCCCCCCCCCTTGGGCGCGCGTCGCACTGACCCCGGTCGCGGACGCGGCCGGGGTCAGTTCTAGTCTGTGGGCGGACAGACTGCACAACCCCCCACGAATCAGGAGCCGGCGGATGGATCACAGCGGGCACGGCATGACGACGGATCTGCCGCCGTTCACGCTGGGACGGGGTCTCGAGTGGTCGGCGGACCCGTTCTTCCTCGTCGCCTGTCTGGTGGGGCTCGGGCTGTACGGCTGGGGCGTCGCGCGGCTGAGGAGGCGCGGTGACGCCTGGCCGGTGTCGCGGACCGTGTCGTACGTCGTCGGTGTGCTGACCATCATGCTCGTGATGTGCACCCGGCTGAACGACTACGGCATGGTGATGTTCAGCGTCCATATGGTCCAGCACATGGTGATCAGCATGCTGTCGCCGATCCTGATCCTGCTGGGCGCACCGGCGACGCTGGCGCTGCGCGCGCTGCCGGTCGCGGGCAAGGGCCGCAAGGGCCCGCGCGAGCTGCTGCTGGCGCTGCTGCACAGCCGCTACATGAGGGTCGTCACCCACCCGGCGTTCACGATCCCGATGTTCATCGCGAGCCTGTACGCGCTGTACTTCACCCCTCTCTTCGACACGCTCATGGGTTCCAAGGCCGGGCACATCGCGATGATGGTGCATTTCCTGGCCGTCGGCGTGGTGTTCTTCTGGCCGATCATCGGGGTGGACCCGGGCCCGCACCGGCCCGGCCATCTGATGCGGATGCTGGAGCTGTTCGCGGGCATGCCGTTCCACGCCTTCTTCGGCATCGCGCTGATGATGGCGTCGACGCCGATGGTCGAGACGTTCAGGAACCCGCCCGCCTCGCTCGGCATCGAGGCCCTCTCGGACCAGAACGCGGCCGGCGGCATCGCCTGGGCCTTCAGTGAGGTCCCGTCCGTCCTGGTGCTGATCGCGCTGCTGTTCCAGTGGTACGGCTCGGAACAACGGCAGGCCAAACGCAAGGACCGTGCGGCCGACCGGGACGGGGACAAGGAACTCGAGGCTTACAACGCCTATCTGGCCTCGCTGAACGCCCGTGAGGGCTGACGCGGCCGGAAAGGCCTGTCCGCCCCGGTGGGCACGGCCGGACGCCTGACGCCGGAGCGCGCGACGGGCTCGCCGCCGGCGCGGACCGCCGGTCTGTTCTCCGGCGCGGCGGATCCCCACGGCCGAGCCGGAGGCCGCGCTCGCTGGTCGTGGACTGGCGGGCGGACTCGAACGCCGGGCGCGGACCCATCCGGGCTCGGCACGCCGTAGGGCCTCGACGGTGGCAGGCATCCGGTATCACCGGCCCCGGCACGGCGCACCCCCGACCGCGACCGGACACGGCTACGGGCTGCCGGCCCCCGGGGGCCGTACCGGAGCGGCCCAGGCGCTCCACGCATCTGCCGCAGACCTGCCCCGGACCCGCCGCCCGTCACGGCACAGGCCCGGCGCCTCCCCCGTCCCCGGGACCCTGGGCCGGGACCCGGCGGATCCCCGGACGCGGGACTCCGGGCGGGCACCCCTTCGGTCTCCCGGGCCGCTCCATGGACGCGCGAGGGCCCCTGGAAGTCGGGCACACATTTCGTCGTGTGCACTGCAAGGAAGCAGAACGGGGGCACCATGGAGGGAACGGACCATGAGGAGGGTGTCGCGATGCCCGGTTCCACGAACGGTTCCACCAAGGCCATGGGAGTGCTCACCGTGAGCGGACTCGTCCTGGTGACGGCGTACACGGTGGCTCTGGGCAGCAATGGCTGGCTGTGGTTCGGATGGGTCGTACTGGGGCTGCTCACCCTCGCGATGATCGTCACGCAGAGCACCTGAGACTCACTCGGCGGTGAGGCGTCCCGCCGAGTGGACGCCCGGCTGGTACTTCGGCAGCCGGGCGGTGATCTTCATGCCCGCTGCGGGCGCGGTCTCGATGACGAGGCCGTGGTCGTCGCCGTAGACCTGACGGAGCCGGTCGTCGACGTTGGACAGGCCGATGCCGCCCGAGGGGCTGGTCTCGCCTGCGAGGATGCGGCGCAGGAGTTCCGGGTCCATGCCGACGCCGTCGTCCTCGATGACGACGAGGGCCTCGGCTCCGGCGTCCTGCGCGGTGATCTGGATGTGGCAGGCGTCGGCCTTGCCCTCCAGGCCGTGCTTCACGGCGTTCTCCACCAGGGGCTGCAGGCACAGGAACGGCAGGGTGACCGGCAGTACCTCGGGCGCGATCTGCAGGGTGACGGAGAGGCGGTCACCGAAGCGTGCCCGGACGAGCGCCAGGTAGTGGTCGATGGCGTGGAGCTCGTCGGCGAGGGTGGTGAAGTCGCCGTGCCTGCGGAACGAGTAGCGGGTGAAGTCGGCGAATTCCAGGAGGAGTTCGCGGGCCCGCTCGGGGTCGGTGCGGACGAAGGAGGCGATGACGGCCAGCGAGTTGAAGACGAAGTGCGGGGAGATCTGCGCGCGCAGGGCCTTGATCTCGGCCTCGATGAGCTTCGTCCGGGACTGGTCGAGGTCGGCCAGTTCGAGCTGGACGCTCACCCAGCGGGCCACCTCGCCGGCCGCCCGTACCAGGACGGCGGACTCGCGCGGCGCGCAGGCGACGAGCGCGCCGTGCACCCGGTCGTCGACGGTGAGCGGGGCGACCACGGCCCAGCGGACGGGACAGTCGGGGGCCTCGCAGGTCAGCCGGAAGGCCTCCCCGCGGCCGGTCTCCAGCGGCCCGGCCAGGCGTTCCACGATCTCGCTACGGTGGTGGCCGCCGACGCCGTCCCAGACCAGCACCCCCTTCCGGTCGGTGAGGCAGAGCGCGTCCGTGCCGAGCAGCGAGCGGAGCCTTCGTGCCGAGCGGCGCGCGGTCTCCTCGGTGAGACCCGCGCGCAGTGGGGGTGCGGCCAGGGAGGCGGTGTGCAGGGTCTCGAAGGTGGCGTGCTCGACCGGCGTGCCCAGTCCCCGCAGGTTCTCCGGCCGTGCCGTGCGCCGTCCCAGCCAGAAGCCGGCGGCCAGCAGCGGGAGTACGGCGACGCAGAGTCCGGCCAGGAATCCGCTCATGCCTTCGCCTCGCCCCTGACCGCTCCCCCGGTCAGTTCCTCCGGCAGATGGAACCTGGCCAGGATCGCCGCGGTCCCGGCGGGTACCCGCGCCGCGGTGGCCAGGGACACCAGCACCATGGTGAGGAAGCCGAGCGGCACCGACCAGAGGGCGGGCCAGGCCAGCAGGGCGTGCAGCGCGCCGGTGCCGGGGAGGCCCGCCATGGTGGCGGCCACGGCGAGGAACGCGGAGCCGCCGCCGACGAGCATGCCCGCGGCGGCGCCGGGCGGGGTGAGCCGTCGCCACCAGATGCCGAGGACGAGCAGCGGGCAGAAGGAGGAGGCCGACACGGCGAAGGCGAGTCCCACCGCGTCGGCCACCGGCAGACCACCCACCAGCACGCTCGCCGCCAGCGGTACGGCCATGGCGAGCACCGTGCCGAGCCTGAAGTGCCGTACCCCGCGGGACGGCAGGACGTCCTGGGTGAGCACTCCGGCCACCGCCATGGTCAGCCCGGAGGCGGTCGACAGGAAGGCGGCGAAGGCGCCGCCCGCCACGAGGGCGCCCAGCAGGTCGCCGCCCGGCCCGCCGATCATCCGGTCGGGCAGCAGCAGCACGGCGGCGTCCGCGTCGCCCGTGAGCGTCAGCTCGGGGGCGTACATGCGGCCGAGGGCGCCGTAGACGGGCGGCAGCAGGTAGAAGCCGCCTATCAGGGCGAGGACGGCGACGGTGGTGCGGCGGGCGGCGACCCCGTGCGGGCTGGTGTAGAAGCGGACGACGACGTGCGGCAGTCCCATGGTGCCGAGGAAGGTGGCGAGGATGAGTCCGTACGTGGCGTAGAGCGGACGTTCCTCGCGGCCGGCGGCGAGCGAGGTGGACATGCCGCCGTCCGTGCCCCGGTCGGCGGCCGGGACGGGAGTGCCCGGGGTGAAGGTCAGGCGGGTGCCCAAGGCGATGCGGTGGGTGCCCGCGGGCAGCCTGACGAGGGTGCCGTCGTGCGGGTGGCCGTCGACCCTGCCGCTGACCGTGACGGTCAGCAGCCGGTGGAGGGCCAGGTCGACGGTGTCCTCGACGCGCACGGTCCGCCGCTCGCGGAAGGTTGCCGGTTCGTCGAAGGCGTGCCGGGGTGCGCCGTCGCCCTGCCAGGCGAGGATCAGGAAGAGGGCGGGGACGAGGAGGGCGGTGAGCTTGAGCCAGTACTGGAAGGCCTGCACGAAGGTGATGCTGCGCATGCCGCCCGCGGCGACGGTCGCCACCACGACGACGGCCACGATGAGCCCGCCGAGCGGGTCGGGCGCGCCGGTGAGCACCGCCAGTGTCAGCCCGGCGCCCTGGAGCTGGGGCAGCAGGTAGAGCCAGCCGACGCCGACGACGAAGGCGCCCGCCAGCCGCCGCACCGGCTGCGAGGCGAGCCTGGCCTCGGCGAAGTCGGGGAGCGTGTAGGCGCCGGAGCGGCGCAGCGGGGCGGCGACGAACAGCAGCAGGACGAGATAGCCGGCCGTGTAGCCCACCGGGTACCAGAGCATGTCCGGGCCCTGGACCAGGACCAGTCCCGCGATGCCGAGGAAGGAGGCCGCGGAGAGGTACTCGCCGCTGATGGCGGCCGCGTTGAGGCGGGGGCCGACGGTACGCGAGGCGACGTAGAAGTCGGAGGTGGTGCGGGAGACCCGCAGACCGAAGGCGCCGACGAGGACGGTCGCCACGACGACGAGGACGACGGCGGGAACTGCGTAGCTGGAGTTCACGGCCGTCAGCGGTCCTCGACGAGGCGCACGAAGTCCCGCTCGTTGCGCTCGGTGCGGCGCACGTACCAGCGGGCGAGGAGGATCAGCGGCGCGTAGAGGCAGAAGCCGAGCACGAGCCACTTCAGGCGGCCGGAGTCCGGGGCCGCCGCGAACACCAGCGGGAGCGGGCCGACGAGCAGCACGAGGACCGCGAACACGGCCAGTGCCGCGCGGAGTTGGGAGCGCATCAGGGAGCGGACGTAGGTGTGGCCGAGGGTGGTCTGTTCGTCGATCTCGGTGCGCGGCCGGTAGTGACCGGAGGCCCGGCGGGTGCGCCGGGCGCTGCGGGGCGGACCGGTGACGACGGCCCGGCGCTCGGTGGGCTCCACTTCGGCCTCTCCTATCCCGTGGTCCGGCGCATCAGCAGCTCTCGCAGCTCACGCGCGTGGCGACGGCTGACCTGGAGTTCCTCGGCGCCGACCAGGACGCTCACGGTGCCCGCGTCCAGGCGGAGTTCGCCGATGTGGCGCAGGGCGACGAGGTGGCGGCGGTGGATGCGGACGAAGCCGCGGGAGCGCCAGCGGTCCTCCAGGGTGGACAGCGGGATGCGGACGAGATGGCTGCCGCGGTCGGTGTGCAGGCGGGCGTAGTCGCCCTGGGCCTCGACGTGGGTGATGTCGCCCACGGCCACGAAGCGGGTCACGCCGCCGAGTTCGACGGGTATGTGGTCGGGATCGGGCTCGTGGACGGGGATCCGCGGGGCGGTGCCGCACAGTTCGGCGGCCCGGCGGACGGCCTCGGCGAGCCGTTCCTTGCGTACCGGCTTGAGGACGTAGTCGACGGCCTTGAGGTCGAAGGCGCGTACGGCGAAGTCCTCGTGTGCGGTGGTGAAGACGACCAGGGGCGGCCGGGCGAAGCCGGTGAGCAGCCGGGCCATCTCCAGACCGTCGAGGCCGGGCATCTGGATGTCGAGGAAGACGACGTCGATGGCCTCGGGCCCGTCCGGGCCGGACTCCAGGGCGCGGGTTATGCGGCGCAGCGCCTCGGTCGCGTCGCCGGCGCCCTCGACGCTGCTGACCCGCGGGTCGGCGCGCAGCAGGTAGAGGAGCTCCTCCAGCGAGGGCCGTTCGTCGTCGACGGCGAGGGCGCGCAGCATGAACGTGGAGTGTAGGAGGAATCCGCGCGGCTGCACATGTGCCGGGTGTGCGCGTACCCGCTGGATACAGTGCGGACATGAACAGCACGGCCGCCCCGTTCGACGAGCTCGACCGGAAGATCATCACAGCGCTGATGGCGAACGCCAGGACGAGCTTCGCCGAGATCGGGGCGGCCGTCGGCCTGTCGGCCACCGCCGTCAAGCGGCGGGTCGACCGGCTGCGGGAGACGGGGGTGATCACCGGGTTCACGGCCACGGTGCGGCCGTCGGCGCTGGGCTGGCGCACCGAGGCGTACGTCGAGGTGTACTGCGAGGGGGCGGCCCCGCCCCGGCGCCTGGCGGAGGTGGTCCGCAACCATCCGGAGATCACCGCCGCGATGACGGTGACCGGCGGCGCGGACGCGCTGCTGCACGTGCGCGCGCGGGACGTGGAGCACTTCGAGGAGGTGCTGGAGCGGATCCGGGTGGAGCCGTTCATCCGGAAGACGATCAGTGTGATGGTGCTGTCCCACCTCCTGCCGGAGAGCCCGGAGGCGGGCGCCACTCATGCGGCACCGGATTGAACGTCTCAGCACGCAGCACTCGTGCGCCACACGGGCACACAACGCAGCATTCCTGCGCACATACGCAGCTGTCGTTCCTTGTCGCGCGTCCCCGTCACTTCCTACCTTGGTGTCAACCCCCAGCCGACACCGCAGGAAAGCGGAGGAACACCTCTGTGCCCGACAGCCGTGTGCCGCGCCCCCGGCGCTTCCTCGTCTGTGAACCCAGACATTTCGCCGTGCAGTACGCGATCAACCCCTGGATGCACCCCGACACCCGGGTTGACGTGGACCTGGCCCAGGAACAGTGGCAGGCGCTGATCCGCGCCTACCGCGCCCATGGTCACACCGTGGACACCGTGGAGCCGGTCACCGGTCTCCCCGACATGGTCTTCGCCGCGAACTCGGCGGTCGTCGTCGGCGGCCGCGTCTTCGGTTCCCTCTTTCACGCCGCCGAGCGCCGTCCCGAGTCGACCCACTACGACACGTGGTTCAAGGCGGCTGGCTTCGACGTCTACCGGCCCGAGTCCGTGTGCGAGGGCGAGGGCGACCTGGTCCCGACCGGCCGGTACGTGCTGGCCGGCACCGGCTTCCGGACCACCCGCGAGGCGCATCGCGAGGTGCAGGAGTTCTTCGGCATGCCGGTGATCAGCCTGACGCTGGTGGACCCGTACTTCTACCACCTGGACACGGCGCTGTTCGTGCTCGACGACGGCCCCCACGGCAACATCGTGTACTACCCGGAGGCGTTCTCCCCGGGCAGCCGCGAGGTGCTGGCGCGTCTGTACCCGGACGCGGTGCTCGCCACCCGCGAGGACGCGATGACGTTCGGCCTGAACTCCGTCTCCGACGGACGCCACGTCTTCATCGCGCCGCGGGCCGAGGGCCTGGCCTCACGCCTCGCCGACCACGGTTACCTTCCCGTCCCCGTCGACCTGTCGGAGTTCCACAAGGCCGGCGGCGGCATCAAGTGCTGCACCCAGGAGATCCGCTCATGACCGCCCCCACCGGAACCACCGCCCCTACCCGTACGTCCGCCGAACTGATCCACGCGGAGGAGCCGGTCCTCGCGCACAACTACCACCCGCTGCCCGTGGTCGTCGCGCGCGCCGAGGGTACCTGGGTGGAGGACGTCGAGGGCCGCCGCTATCTCGACATGCTGGCCGGCTACTCGGCCCTCAACTTCGGGCACCGCCACCCGGCCCTGGTCGAGGCGGCGCACCGCCAGCTGGACCGGCTGACCCTCACCTCGCGCGCGTTCCACAACGACCAGCTCGCCGAGTTCGCCGAGCGGCTGGCGCTGTTGACCGGTCTCGACATGGTGCTGCCGATGAACACCGGTGCCGAGGCGGTGGAGAGCGGCATCAAGGTGGCCCGCAAGTGGGCCTACGAGGTGAAGGGCGTGCCCGCCGACCGGGCCACCATCGTGGTCGCGGCGGAGAACTTCCACGGCCGCACGACGACGATCGTCAGCTTCTCCACCGACGAAACGGCCCGCGCGGGCTTCGGCCCCTTCACCCCGGGCTTCCGGATCGTCCCCTACAACGACCTGGCCGCACTGGAGGCCGCCGTCGACGAGACCACGGCGGCGGTGCTCATCGAGCCGATCCAGGGCGAGGCCGGGGTGATCATCCCGGACGAGGGCTATCTGGCCGGCGTGCGTGAGCTGACCCGGCGCAAGGGGTGTCTGTTCATCGCCGACGAGATCCAGTCCGGCCTCGGCCGCACTGGCCGTACGCTCGCCGTCGAGCACGAGCAGGTCGTCCCGGACCTGCTGCTGCTCGGCAAGGCGCTGGGCGGCGGCATCGTGCCGGTGTCGGCGGTGGTGGGCCGGCGTGATGTGCTCGGTGTGCTGAGGCCGGGCGAGCACGGCTCCACGTTCGGCGGGAACCCGCTCGCCGCGGCGGTCGGCACCGCGGTGGTCGAGCTGCTGGAGACGGGTGAGTTCCAGCGCCGGGCCGCCGAACTGGGCGTGATCCTGCGGGACGGCCTGTCGTCCCTGGTCGGCAAGGGCGTGGTCGGTTTCCGGGCCCGCGGGCTGTGGGCCGGCGTCGACGTCGACCCGGCCGTCGGCACCGGCCGCGAGGTCAGCGAAGGCCTCATGCGGGAGGGCGTCCTGGCCAAGGACACCCATGGCTCCACGATCCGGCTGGCCCCTCCGCTGACCATCACCGGCGAGGAACTGAGCTCCGCGCTGGGCTCGTTGGAGAAGGTCCTGACCCAGGGCGGCTGAGGCCGCGACCGGGAACAGGGGGCCTGCTTCGGGCCGGCCCCCTGCCCCGCCCCGGTCAGCTCCTGCCGAGGAGCTGGTTCATCTCCTTGATCTCGGCGTTCTGCGCGGTCACGATGGCGTCGGCCATCCTCGTGGCGGCGCCGTACCGCCCCTTGTCCTTCTCGGTGGTCGCCATCTCGACCGCACCCTCGTGGTGCTCGACCATCATCGTCAGGAACGCGGTGTCGAAGGCCTTGCCGGACTTCTTCCGCAGTCCGTCCATGTCCGCGGTGGACATCATTCCGGACATGCCGGAGTGACCCGAGTGGTCCATGCCGGCCATGGGCACGTCCTCGCCCCAGGCCTTGAGCCAGCCGGTCATGGCCTTGATCTCCGGGTCCTGCGCCTTCTCGATGCGCGCGGCGAGATCCTTCACCTGGGCGGAGGAGGCGCGGTCGGCGGCGAGTTCCGCCATCTCCAGGGCCTGCCGGTGGTGCGGGATCATGCCCTGCGCGAAGGTGACGTCCTGGGCGTTGTGGGCGGCGGCGCCGGTCCCGGCAGCCGGGGACGCGGTGGTGCCGTGCCCGGTGTGGCCGGTGCTGTCCCCGTTGTCGCCGCCGCAGGCGGCGAGGACGAACGCGGCGGTGGCGGTGGCCGCGACGAGCGCGGCACGGCGTGCGAGGGTACGCGTGGTCATGACTGGACTCCTGCTGGATGGAAGTGATCTGGGCTTGTCGAGGACCGCACTCGGCCCATGGGCCCGGTGCGGCCGTCGCGGCCTCTAGATCCGCAGGAGTTGGAGTTCCGCCAGGGACGGTGGTGCGCGTGCGCCGTCCGGTGCCTTGGCCCGGTGGGAGCGGACGCAGCCGGCCCGCAGGGGCGCGGTCACGGGGTCGGGCACGAGCGCGGGCAGTTCCGGTCCATCGCTCACGGCGCCGGAGGCACAGGTCGCGTCGGCGTGCCGGAGATGGTGTCCACCGCAGTGTCCGTCGTCGGCGCAGCCGTCGACCGCGGTGATCTCGACCACCATGTGCGCGGCGCGGGCGTGCTCCGAGTGGCCCATGGCGCCGCCGGGAGCCAGCGCGTGCATGCCGAGGAGCCCGGCCAGCAGCCCGAGCACGAGCAGCGCCCGCCACCGCCGCAGGGGCGGTCGCGGGGAGGGCTGCTCGGCCTGGTTCATCGCGACCATCCTATGCGGGATGCCGACGGCCGGTGCGACCAGGCGTTGGCAGGGGGCGGACGGAAGTCCACGATCGAGTGATTTGCCCGCATGACCCCCGTGCGTCGCGCACCGCGCGGGAACAACCTGGGATATGGGCAGAGCGACTGAGTTCGGACCCGGCACACAGGAGCTGCGCATCGCCACCGCGATGACCGGCGGAGTGAGCCTGGCGATCTGGATGGGCGGCGTGGCGCGGGAGCTGAACCTGCTTCAGCAAGCGGCCTGGTGGCGCAATGCCCTCCCGCAGGGCGCCGACCTGCCCGAGCCGTCCGCCGTGGCGACGGGCGACCAGCGGGCCAAGGTCCTGTATGTGCGGCTCCTGGACCTGCTGGACACCACCGTCTCCATCGACGTCCTGTCCGGCACGAGCGCGGGCGGCATCAACGCCGGCCTGCTGGGCCTGGCCCGAGCCCGGTCGTGGGACCTGGGGTCCCTGCGCGACTTCTGGCTGACGTCGGGCGCCTTCGAGACGCTGCTGCGCGACCCCACGGAGACGCAGCCGCCCTCGCTCCTGCAGGGCGACGGCGTCCTGTTCCAGGAACTCGTCAAGGGCATCGACGACCTGGGTGTCGCGACGCGGTCGGCACCGCGACCGCCCGGCACCGTGGCCCACGACGTCACCGGCCGGACACAGGTCTTCATCACCACGACACTGCTCACCGGGGAGACGGACCGGTTCACCGACTCCTACGGCACCCAGGTCCAGGACGACGACCACCGGGGCCTGTTCGTCTTCGACGAGGACAGCCTGCGCAGCGGCACCGGCGCCCAGGCCGTGGCGCTGGCGGCCCGCAGCAGCGCCTCCTTCCCCGCGGCGTTCGAGCCGTCGTTCCTCCCCTACGACACCCCGGTCGCCGGCAGGAGCGGCGCCCCCGAGCGCCCCGCGATGCGGAAGTACGCGAACATCACCCGCCCGCACTGGGCCGCCGACGGCGGACTCCTGGCGAACCGCCCCATCCGGCCGCTGCTGCGCGCCGTCTTCGACCACCCCGCCGAACGTCAGGTCCGGCGCGTCCTGCTCTACGTCGTCCCCTCCACCGGCGGCGCCCCCGACCCCCGTACCGCGCCGGCCGCGGAGTCCTTCGACCGGCCGTGGACACTGGGCGAGGCCCTGATGAAGGACCTCGGCTCCGCGCTCAGCCAGTCCATCAGCGCCGAACTGGCCGAGCTGCGCGACCACAACGACCGCATGGACGCCCTGCGCGACACCCGGCGCCGCATGGCCGAGCTCGGGGCCGAGGGCCGCAGGGCGGTGACGGCACTGGCCGGCTACCGGCGCGGGACGAGCACGCCCTCACCCCCGTTCGAACTCCTCACCGAGTCGATGCGGGTGGACTTCCGGACCCGTGAGGCCGCCTGGCTGGCCCGTCCGGTGCTCACCTCCCTCATGCGCGCCCTGACGAGCCGGCCGCCGGAGGCGATGGGCCGCGAGTGGCTGGACGCCCTGGCACCTGGCCGCAACGCCGAGCAGGAGTGCCGAACCGCCGCGGTGGCCGAGGTGACGAAGGAATGGCACTTCCCGGCCCCGGACGACCGGGGCGCGGTTCTGTACGGGCGGCTGGCCGGGTTCGGAGTGGCTCCCCTCGGCGGCGCCAAGGCGACGGTGCTGACCATGCTCCGGGCGGCCCACGTCTGCCACCCGGAGCGGCGGCAGGAACTCGCGGAGGTCGTGCGCCTGGTTCACCAGGCGTACGGGCCCGGCAAGCCACCGGACACGGAGTGCCTCGTCGAGGCGGTGCTGGACCGGGGCCGGGCGGCGCAGCGGTCGCTCACGGACGTGGCGGCCGAGGCCATGAAGGAATACTGGGGCCGGCACAGCACCCCCGCCGCCCCCGGCACGGCGGGAGACGGCCGGCGGCGTCCCGGCCTCGAGGACGGATGGGCCCGGCTCGCGGCCGCCGTCGGAAGACTGCGCGAGGTGCTGCCGGACTCGGTCCTCGCGCCGCCCGACGCCGACGCGGCCCCGCTCCCGCCCACCACCTCCGAGGGACGGCGCCGGCGGGCGGCCGCGGAACTGCGTACCTACTTCGACTATCTGCCCCCGGACACCGACGGCACCGCCCACGCCCTGTTCGATCTGCACGTGGCGACCCGCTCCGTCCTTCCCGTGGACACCGAGGTCGATCAGCCCGTGGAACTGGTGCAGGTCAGTGCCGACACCCGGTGCCTGCTCGCGCCCCGCCGCGCGACCGCCACGTCGAAGCTCACCGGACTGCAACTGCATCACTTCGGCGCCTTCTACAAGTCCTCGTGGCGGGCGAACGACTGGACGTGGGGACGGCTGGACGGCGCCGGCTGGCTGGTTCACCTCCTGCTGGACCCGCGGCGCGTCCTCACCGTCGCGCAGGACGCCCCGGCCGACGGCAGCCGCCGCAGGTGGTTCTACGGCCGGCTGCGCGAACTGTTCGCCGGTGGCGCGGACCCGGACGACTTCGTCGACGTGTGTGCCGACGGGAGCGACAACCGGCTGACCCGGGAGAAGGTCCTCGGCGAACTGGGCTTCCTCGACGACCCCACCGCGCCCATGCCGCCCAGCCTGCCCCTGACGTCGATGTGGGTGGCCAAGGCCTGGCAGAAGTGCATCGCCGAGGTCGAACTGCCGGTGATCGCAAGGGAGATGATGAGCACTCCGGCCGCACGGCCGGACACGTGGGCCACCCGGGTGCTCGATGCCGCGGGCAGTCCCGGCCGGGCCCAGGCGGCGGCCCGGGCCGCGGTGGCGGCGGTCATGGACGGCGACTGGACGGCGGAACAGCGCCGCCTGATCGAGGACGAGCGCCGGTCCGCGGAGGCCGAACGCCGGACCGCCCTCCTCGCCCATCGGCCGGCCGACCCCGTGCCCCGGCCCGCGGGCACCGCACCCCATTCCGCCAACCCCGGACACCACGTCACCGGCACCGCACACCACTCCGCCAACCCCGGACACCACGTCACCGGCACCGCACACCACTCCGCCAACCCCGGTCATCACATCACCGGTGCCGCGCAGCCGGCCCCCGCGTCCGCGCAACAGGGCGAGGGCGTACCGGCCCTCCCCAGCGCCGACGGATCACCGCAGCCGGTCGACGGCGGGGTCAGGGCAGCAGACCCGGACGCGCTGGCCGCCCTGCTGGCGACGTGCCCGGTGCCCGACGAGACCTTCGCCGGTGAGCTGGGCCAGCCGCTGCTGACCCGCACGGCGGGCCAGGCGGCCGCCGTCGCCGCCTCGGCGGTGTCCGGGTTCCCCAGGACCCCGGCGCCTCTGAAGCCCTTCCTCGCCTCGGCCCGCACGGTCACCCTGGCCGGTCACCGCGCGTCCTCCCTCACCCGCGGGCGCGCCCGCACCCTGATCCTCACCGGCCTCGCCGCCCTTGCGGTGGGCATCCTCTCGATGATCCAGCGGGCCACCTGGCTCGGCCTCACCGGTACGGTGCTCGCCCTCGTCGGCGGCTATCTCCTCGCCCTCGGGACCTACGCCCACTGGCGCAAGGTGCTGGTCGCCGCCGGGGCCTTCACCCTCGTCGTGGCGGTCTTCTTCCTCGGCTGCCCGGTCGGCCGCCGCGTGCTGTTCGGCACGGGAGGCGGCGACGTGGGGGTGGCCGGCCGGGACGTACTGCCCTGGCTGCGCGCCCCGTGGTGGCACCCGCTCGTCGCCCTGGGGGCGATCGCGGTCCTGGCCGTCCTGCTCAGCGGTCTGCTCACGACGGCCCGGCAGAACGTCAGCCACCGGGCGAACAGCGGGAAGACCGGCCCGGAGGCCCGGCCGGACACCGGGTGAGTACCGGACGGTCCGGCGGCAAGACCGGCGCGCCTGCCAGTCGGCGCAATGATCGCGCCAGGCTGCGGCATCGGGTTGCAGCGCGGCTGCCCCAACGGCCAGTGTGGTCCGGCGACGGGCGTCCGCGACGGTTCCGGCTCACTGCGCCTGCACATACACTGGCACCCCATCACACGCCGGTTGACCTGCCAGAACACGGCGGCCCAGGCAATCCGCCGGAGTGAGGAGCGACCCCCCTTGTTCTACTACCTGCTCAAATACGTGCTGTTGGGGCCCTTGTTGAGACTGGTCTTCCGACCTCGAATAGAGGGACTCGAGAACGTGCCGGCGACGGGCCCGGCCATCATCGCCGGCAACCACCTGTCCTTCTCGGACCACTTCCTGATGCCCGCGATACTCAAGCGGCGCATCACGTTCCTCGCCAAGGCCGAGTACTTCACCGGACCGGGCATCAAGGGCCGGCTGACCGCGGCCTTCTTCCGCAGCGCCGGGCAGATCCCGGTCGACCGTTCCGGCAAGGACGCGGGCCAGGCCGCGATCCGCGAGGGGCTCGGCGTGCTGCGCAAGGACGAACTGCTCGGCATCTACCCGGAGGGCACCCGCTCCCATGACGGCCGCCTCTACAAGGGCAAGGTCGGTGTCGCCGTGATGGCGCTGAAGGCCGGGGTGCCGGTCATCCCGTGCGCCATGATCGGCACCTTCGAGGCACAGCCTCCGGGCAAGGTCATCCCGCACGTCCAGCGCGTCGACATCCGGTTCGGCAGGCCCCTCGACTTCTCCCGTTACGCCGGCATGGAGAACGAGAAGGCCATCCTGCGCGCCGTCACCGACGAGATCATGTACGCGATCCTGTCGCTGTCCGAGCAGGAGTACGTCGACCGGTACGCGGCCGTCGTCAAGGCTGAGGAGACCGCGGCGAGGCGCGAGCGGGAGCGCAAGTTCCCACGTGCTCCGCTCAGTTGACCTCTGCTGTCGGCAGAGCCACCTGGGCCGCGGGCGTCGGGGCCCGTACGGTCGTGCCATGAGACGTGCTGTGGTGATCGGGGCGGCGGGCCAGATCGGCCGCCCGGCGGTGGACGCGCTGGCGCGGGACGGCTGGGAGGTCACGGCCGTCTCGCGGGGCGGCGGCCGGGACGGGTCCTGGCCGGACGGGGTACGCGTGGTGCGGATGGACCGCGAGGACGAGGGGGCACTGGCCTCGGCCGTCGGCCGGGGCTGTGACCTGGTGGTCGACATGGTCGCCTACGGAGCCGCACACGCACGGCAGTTGACCGCTCTGGCGGACCGTGTCGGGTCGGCCGTGGTGATCTCCAGCGTGACGGTGTACGAGGACGACAAGGGGCGCGGCTTCGACACCCAGGGCGAGCCGGACGGGTTTCCCGAGTATCCGGTGCCGGTCCCTGAGACCCGGCCGACGGTGACACCGGGCGAGGCGTCCTACAGCACCCGCAAGGTGGCGCTGGAGCGCGAACTCATCGCGGCGGGCGACCGGTTGCCGACGACCGTGCTGCGGGCGGGTGCCGTCCACGGCCCCCACAGCCCGCTGCCCCGCGAGCTGTACTTCGTCAAGCGCAACCTCGACGGACGGCGCACCCGGGTACTGGCCCACCGCGGTGAGAGCCGCTTCCACACCGCGAGCGCCCACAACATCGCGGAGCTGATCCGGCTGGCGGCGGCCCGGCCCGGCTCCCGGGTGCTCAACGCCTGCGATCCACAGGCACCGACGGTCACGGAGATCGGTGCGGCGGTCGACGAGGTGATGGGTGCGCGGACGGAGACGGTGCTCGTGGACGGGCCGCCGCCCACGTCGGCAGTCGGCAGGTCGCCGTGGGCGGTGCCGCTGCCGGTCGTGTTCGACATGACCGCCGCCGAAAGGGAGTTGGGCTACCGCCCGGTGGTGTCGTACGCGCGGAGCCTGCCGGAGACGGTGGAGTGGCTGTGCGACCGGACCGCCCGGCAGGACTGGCGCGCGCGCTTCCCACTGCTGGCCCGGACCTACCCCGACCTCTTCGACTACCCGGCGGAGGACGCCTGGCTGCGGGGACGGTGAGGGAGGGAAGGGAAGGGAAGGGAAGGAAAGGGGCGGCCGGAACACTCCGGCCGCCCCACCTCGTCGCGCATGACCGCCGCGCGGTCACGGCTGCCGCGACCGCTACGGCTGCGGCGTCGCGTGCGGCGCGCAGGTCACGTCCGCGCCGTCCAGCTTGCCGGTGAGCAGGTAGGTGTCCACCCGCTGGTTGATGCACGGGTTGACCAGGCCGGTCACACCGTGGGAGCCCGCGTCCTTCTCGGTGATCAGACGGGAGCCCTTGAAACGGTGGTGCAGCTCGACGGCGCCCTCGTACGGGGTCGCGGCGTCACGCGTGGACTGCACGATGAGCACCGGCGGCAGGCCCTTGTGGGTCTTGACGTCCACCGGGGTCTGCTGCTTGACCGGCCAGGTGGCGCACGGCAGGTTCATCCATGCGTTGGCCCAGGTCATGAACGGGTAGTCCTTGTTGAGCCGGGTGTTGTCGCGGTCCCACTTCTTCCAGCTGGTGGGCCACTTGGCGTCGGTGCACTCGACGGCCGTGTAGACGGCGTTGCCGTTCTCCGAGGCGATGTTGCCCGCGGTGTCGGACAGGTCCGGGGCTGCCGCGTCGACGAGGGCCTGGGTGTCACCGGCGACGTACTTGCTGAAGACCGTGGCGACCGGCACCCACGAGGAGTCGTAGTACGGGGCGCTCTGGAAGAAGGAGATCAGCTCGGCCGGTCCGACGAGCCCGCCGATCGGGTTCTTCTTGGCGGTGGCGCGCAGCTGGAGCCACTTCGCCTGCACGGCGTCGCGTGTGGTCCCGAGGTGGAAGGCGGCGTCGTTGGCGGCGACCCAGTCCTCCCAGTCCTTCCAGCGTCCCTCGAAGGCGACGTCCTGGCCCAGGTTGGCCTCGTACCAGATGTTCTCGCGCGACGGGTTGACGACGCTGTCGACGATCATCCGGCGGACGTGTCCCGGGAACAGCGTCCCGTACACGGCTCCGAGGTAGGTGCCGTACGAGACACCGAGGTAGTTGAGCTTCTTCTCGCCGAGGGCGGCACGGATGACGTCCAGGTCGCGCGCGGTGTTCGGCGTGGTCATGTACGGCAGCATCTTGCCGCTGCGCTCGTAGCAGCCGTCCGCGTACTCGCGGGCCAGCTTGCGCTGCGCCTTCTTGTCGGCCTCGGTGTCCGGCACCGGGTCGGCCTTGGGCGCCTTGACGAACTCCTGCGGGTCGATGCAGGAGATGGGCGCGGAGTGGCCGACGCCGCGCGGGTCGAAGCCGACGAAGTCGTACGCCTTGGCCGTGTTGACCCACAGGGGGTTCTTGGTGGTGACCCGGCGCGGGAAACGCATGCCGGAGCCGCCCGGGCCGCCCGGGTTGTAGACGAGCGCGCCCTGGCGCTCCTTCTTCGTGCCGGTGTTGCCGATGCGGTCGACGGCGAGCTTTACCTGCTTGCCGTACGGCTTCGCGTAGTTGAGCGGCACACTGACCCAGCCGCACTGGATCGGCTTCTCCAGCCCCCAGTCGGCGGGGCAGTCCTGCCAGTCGATGCCCGCCTTCGCTGCCCGCTCGGCGGCGATCGCGGCGCCCCGGGCCTCCCGGTCCTGGCCGTGGCGGCTCTCCGCCGCACCGGCCGCGGGCGCCGCGAGGGCGCTTGTGATCATGGTGGCCGTGACGAGTACTCCGGCCGAACCGAGTGCCAGCGCACGGTTCTTCGGTCTGATGTCCCTCAAGTGGGCCCCTCCCCGTACATCGCTGCGAATGGTCTCGAGGGATCCTCGCGGCTGTGAGGAACCTGAGAACAGGGGCAGTCGACCTTCTTTACCAATCCGATAACCGGACGATCATGTCCCGCTAACGGTTCGTCACCCGAGCAGGGCGAGCGCCCGGTCGAGCAGCCGACGCAGCATCAGCCCGTCAACGGCGAGGGCGGTCACCAAAACGGCGGGACCGGCGAGCGGTGTGAGCGCCGCACTGTCCCCCAGCATGCGAGCCACCGGCGGCCCCTCCCCGAACTCCGGTCGGGCTACCAGGAGTTGTCCCATGGCACGATGCCCCGCGAGCACGGCCGGCCCGTCCCAGCCACCCGGCGCACCGGGACCGCAGGCCAGTTCCTGGTCGAGCACGGTCCGGCCCGCGATCCGCACCGTGAGACGGCTGCCGAGCCGTCCGGGTTCCTCGCCGGCCCGTCCGAGCACCTGCTCCTCGCGCAGCACGAGCCGCGCCCCGGCGGCGAGCTCGACCCTGGTCGTGACGGACAGGTCACTCCCACCGGCGGAGATCAACGGTTCGGGCAGCCAGCGCAGTTCGCCTCCGTCGGCGACACTCAGGCGCACGTCGTACCGCGCCTCGCCCTTGGACTGCCCGGGGAGGGCGATGGTGGCGGCGGCCGACCGCACGTCCAGCCGGGCCTCCTCCCCCACCTGTGCCTCGACGGTGAAGCGGTCGCCGCCGAGCGGCCCGCCCATGGCCCCGACGAGCACGACCCGCGCCTCGGCTCCACTCGCCCGGGTGCGCCGCGGGGCGAGCGGCCCCTCGCCCTCGAGCACGGGCAGCGCGGTACCGCCTCGCCCGTCCCCCCTGGCGACGATCCGCGCGGCCGCCCGTACCCCGCTCGGGGTCATGCCGTCCACGCGGCGATCCGGGCCCGCACCCAGTCCGCGACCTCGGCGACTCCGGCCCTGCTCCTCAACGACTGCATCACCACCGGCAGTTCGCCCCGCTGCGTCTTCGCATCGGCGGCCATGCGCCCGAGGTCGGAGCCGACGTGAGGGGCGAGGTCGGTCTTGTTGACCACCAGCAGGTCGGCGGTGGTGACACCGGGCCCGCCCTTGCGGGGGATGTCGTCCCCGCCTGCCACGTCGATCACGAAGATCTGCGCGTCGACGAGCCCCTTGGAGAAGGTGGCGGTGAGATTGTCCCCACCGGACTCGACGAGGATCAGGTCCAGCGGCCCGGCCTCGTCCTCCAGTTCCTCCACGGCCTCCAGATTGGCGGAGATGTCGTCCCTGATCGCGGTGTGCGGACAGGCCCCCGTCTCCACGGCCGTGATCCGCTCGGCCGGCAGCACGGCCTCACGGAGCAGGAACTCGGCGTCCTCACGGGTATAGATGTCGTTCGTCACGACGGCGAGCGACAGCTCGTCCCGCAGCGCCCTGCACAGCGCGGCGACGGTGGCCGTCTTACCGGACCCCACGGGCCCGCCGAGCCCGATCCGCAGCGCACGACGCGATCCGTCCGGCCGCCGGGCGTCGGCACTGACGGCGACGGGTCCGTGATGGCCGTCATCAAGGTGAAGGTGCATGACAGCGACTCCATGTGTTTCCGATGCGGAACCCGCAGAGGGGTGCAGGGGACGAAGTCCCCGCAGGGGTCCGGGGCGGGGCCCGGAACGATGGTGATGTCCCAGCCGGGCGAGTCGGGTGGACGGGCGGGCAGACACACTCACGACGCGAACAACCGCACAGGCCAGGCGGCATGCGCCTCCGCCCCCACCTCCAACAACGGTGCCGATGCCGCGGGCAACGCGTCGACCCCGTCCCGGACCGCCCGCCGGGCGGCCTCCACCGCCGCATCCGCGACGCGGTCCAGCTCCGGCGCCAACCGCGCCAGCACCGCCGTCGCGTCGAACGGGTCCAGGCTCAGCAGCCGCACCGTGGCCGAAGTCGCCCCGCCGACGCTCTCGTACCCCGCGCAGTAGGCGGCGTCGACCGCTTCAAGACCGGCCGCCCGTGCCACCGTCCCCAGCACCACCGGCTGATGGGCCCCTCTGGGAAACTGGCGCGCGAGCGCGTCGAGCTCCCCGGAGGGCCACGTCGCCCGCCCCGCCCGCAGCAACTGCCGCCCGAGCCGCCGCGCGACACCCCGCAGGGCGACGGACGGCGTCCGCGCATCCGCCGCCGCGTCCAACTCCCCGGGATCCACCTCGAGTACGGCCGCAGCGGCCAGCGCGGCGGCCACCAGCCCCGCCGTGTGCAACCGTCCCCGGCAGAAGTCCTCCAGGCTCGCCGCCCCGGTGATCCGCCCGGCCCGGACGGCCGCCTCCGCCCCGCCGGAGTGCGCGTGCCCCCCGGCGGGAAAGCGGCCGTCGGCCAGGACGAGTAGCGCTGCCCTGGACATCAGAACAGGAAGTAACGCTGGGCCATGGGCAGTTCGGACGCCGGGGTCGCCTCGATCAGCTCCCCGTCGATGTGCACGGCGAAGCTGTCCGGGTCGACCCGTACCCGGGGCCGGGCGTCGTTCTCCCGCATGTCCGCCTTGGTCACGCCACGCGTGGACTCGATCGCGACGAAGCGCTTGCCCAGCTGCAGCCGCTCCGGAAGCCCGTCCTCCATGGCGAGCGGCGCCACGAAGTTGAACGAGTTGGCCGCCGGCGCCCGCCCGATCGCCCCGTACATCGGGCGCGGCAGGACCGGCTGCGGCGTCGGGATCGAGGCGTTGGCGTCGCCCATCTGCGCGTACGCGATCTGGCCGCCCTTGATGACGAGGTGCGGCTTGACCCCGAAGAACGCGGGCTCCCACAGCACGAGGTCGGCCAGTTTGCCGGTCTCCACGGAGCCCACCTCCCGGGCGAGGCCCTGGGCGAGCGCCGGGTTGATCGTGTACTTGGCGACGTACCGCCGCACCCGCCGGTTGTCCGCCCGCCCGTCTCCGGGCAGCGCGCCCCTGCGCCTCTTCATCACGTGCGCCGTCTGCCAGGTCCGCATGACGACCTCGCCGACCCGCCCCATCGCCTGCGAGTCGGACGAGATGATGGAGATCGCGCCCAGGTCGTGCAGTACGTCCTCCGCTCCTATCGTCGACGGACGGATCCGGGACTCGGCGAAGGCCAGGTCCTCCTGCACCGCCGGGTTCAGGTGATGGCACACCATCAGCATGTCGAGGTGTTCCTCGGTGGTGTTGACGGTGAACGGCCGTGTCGGGTTCGTGGAACTCGGCAGCACGTGCGGCTCGGACACCACCGTCATGATGTCCGGCGCATGCCCGCCGCCCGCGCCCTCGGTGTGGTACGCGTGGATGCCGCGCCCGCCGATCGCGGCGAGCGTGTCACCCACGAACCCGGCCTCGTTCAGCGTGTCCGTGTGGATCGCGCTCTGGATGCCGGTCCGGTCGG
>NZ_JBHYKH010000026.1:0-17597 GCF_042741275.1 Streptomyces sp. NPDC058964 | reverse complement strand
GGGGTTCGACCCCCAGTCCTCGTGCAGCTTCAGCCCGAGCGCTCCGCCCCGGATCTGCGAGAGCATCGCCTCGTGCGACACGGTGTTGCCCTTGCCGAGCAGACCGAGGTTGAGCGGGTAGGCCTCCATCGCCGCCAGCATCCGGGCCAGGTGCCACGGTCCGGGAGTCACCGTCGTGGCCTTCGACCCCTCGGCCGGCCCGGTGCCCCCGCCGATCAGGGTGGTGATGCCGGCGGCGAGCGCCTCGTCGGCGATCTGCGGGCAGATGAAGTGGACGTGCGCGTCGATGGCGCCCGCCGTCAGGATCCGTCCGTTGCCCGCGATCACCTCGGTCTCCGGACCGATGACCAGATCGGGGTGCACGCCGTCCATGGTGTCCGGGTTGCCCGCCTTGCCGATCCCGGTGATCCGGCCGTCGCGGATACCGAGGTCGGCCTTGACGATTCCCCAGTGGTCGACGATGACGACACCGGTGATGACGGTGTCGGGGGTGCCGTCCGCGCGCGTGGCGCGCGACTGGCCCATGGACTCACGGATGACCTTGCCGCCCCCGAACACCGCCTCGTCACCGGCGAGCCCGGGCCCGCCGGACCGGTCCTCCTCGATCTCGATCAGCAGGTCGGTGTCGGCGAGCCGGATCCGGTCACCGGTGGTCGGGCCGAACAGGTCCGCGTAGGCGGCCCGGGAGATCTCAGGCATCGAGGGCACCTCCGGTCTCCCCGCGCAGTCCGGGCACGACACGGGCGCCGGCGAGCGGTACGAGTTCGACCTCGGCGGGGATCCCGGGCTCGAAGCGCACGGCGGTCCCGGCGGCGACGTTCAGCCGCTTGCCGCGCGCCGCGGCGCGGTCGAACTCCAGGCCGGGATTCGCCTCGGCGAAGTGGTAGTGGGAGCCGACCTGGACAGGACGGTCGGCGGCGTTGAGGACGGTGAGACGGGTGACCTCGCGGCCTTCGTTGTAGACGATCGGGTCCTCGGCGAAGAGGAACTCTCCCGGAATCACGGCGGCCTCCCGGGTCAGACGATCGGGTCGTGGACGGTCACGAGCTTGGTCCCGTCCGGGAAGGTCGCCTCCACCTGCACGTCGTGGATCATCTCGGGGATGCCCTCCATGACGTCGTCCCTGGTGAGCAACCTGCGTCCGGAGGACATCAGTTCGGCGACGGTACGACCGTCCCGCGCGCCTTCGAGGATGTGCGACGTGATGAGGGCGACGGCTTCCGGATGGTTGAGCCTGAGCCCACGGGCCCGCCGCTTCTCGGCCACGTCGGCCGCGACGTGGATCAGCAGCCTCTCTTGCTCGTGCGGGGTCAGTTGCACGTCCCACCTCACAGTCCTCGCTCCGGACCGTGCGGGGTCCGGTTGCCGCGGCCACGGGCCGAAGTCCCTGGTGGCGTGGAGGGGCAGGCTAGTTGGACCGGGTTTCGGGCACGTTAAGCAACGCTGTGACGGTCACACGGCCGGACGCGGGTCCCGCATGCTCATCAGCGCCCGCAGCCCGGCCTCCAGGGTCCCCGGCGGCAGGTCCCCGATCACGGCGAGCTGCGCGGCGTATCCCTGCGCGAGCGCGATCATCACCCGGGCCAGGGCGTCCGCGTCGGCGTCGGCGGAGATCAGGCCCGCGGACTTGTAGCTCTCCACCACCCTCGCCCAGGCGGCCCGCACCCGGTCGTATCCCGTCTGCACGAGGTCCGCCAGTTCGCGATTGCGCAGGACCTCGGTCCACACCTGGACCATGAGCCGGGGAAAGACCCACTCCCCGCTCTCCAGGAGTCCCGGCCTGACCTCCATCAGCTGTCGCAGCGCTCGGGGGATCAACATGTCCGGCAAGGGGGGCGGAGTCTCCACCGCCGCGCCCTCGTAGGTCTCCCGCAGCACCTCGAGCACCTCGCCGACGATCGCGCCGATCAGTTCCTCCTTGCCGCTGAAGTAGCGGTAGACGGCACCGGCGGAGAGGTCGGCCTCCTTCAGCACGTCCTGCATGGACGTGGCGTGGAAGCCGTTGCGGGCGAAACAGAGGGCGGCGCCGTCGAGGATCTGGCGGCGCCTGGCGTCTAGGTGTGCCTGGGATACGCGGGCCATGGTCACCAAGCTAAAACGAACGTTCCTTCTTGACAAGGCGCCCCGCCGGGAGCATGGTGAGGAATCGGTAAAACGAACGCTCATTCTTTTTAGTTTCGGCGCAGCCCACGCCGCCGACCAAACGGAGGAGAAGTCATGCCCACCGCTTCCACGACCCCCACCCGGGCACCCGCCCGGCGGCTGATCGCGGTGATCGTCCTCGTCCCCCTCCTCGCCACCCTCGCCCTGTGGGCGTTCGCCTGGCCCGCCGCCCGCACCGCCCCCCATGACCTGCCGCTCGGCGTGGCCGGTCCGGCGACCGCGACGGCCCAGGTCGAACGGCAACTGGAACGGCACGAGGGCGCGTTCGAGATCCACCACTACGCCGACGCGGCCGCCGCCCGTGACGCCATTGAGGACCGGACCGTGTACGGCGCCGTGGTCGTGACCCCTCGTGGCCCCGAGCTGCTCACCGCGTCCGCCGCGAGCCCGCTGGTCGCCCAGCTGCTCCAACGGGCGGTCGCCGAGCGGGCATCGCACGCCGGCCCGCCGGTGCGGACCGTGGACGTGGTCGCCGCCTCCCCGAAGGACCCGCGCGGCGCGGCCCTGACCGCGAGCGTGCTGCCGCTCGCACTGGCCGGGATGGCGGCGGGCGCGGCGGTGACCCTGCTCGGGCTGCGCGGTGTCCGCGCGGTCGCCGCGCTGCTGGGGGCCGCCGCCCTGGTGGGACCGGCCGGGGCCGCTGTCGCGGACAGCTGGCTCGGGGTGATCAACGGCGACTGGTGGGCGGAGGCCGCGGCGTTCGGGCTCTCGACGCTGGCCGTGAGCGCCGCCGTCGCCGGCCTTTCCGCGCTGGTCGGCCCCGCCGGGATCGGGATCGTCTCCGGTCTCGTGATGCTCCTCGGCAACCCGTTCTCCGGCGCTTCCTCGGCCCCGCAGATGCTGCCACGGCCGGTCGGGACGATCGGTCAGTGGCTGCCGCCGGGTGCGGGGACGACGCTGCTGCGGTCGGTGTCGTTCTTCGACGGCGCCGCGGCGACGGCTCCCGCCCTCACGCTGGCCTGGTGGGCGGTGCTGGGCCTGGGGGCGGTGCTGCTCGGCAGCGCGCTCGGGGCACGCGTCCGCGGTGCCGAACCCGCGCCCGAGCCCGCGCTCGCGCCCGTCGGCTGACCCGGCACGCACACGGTCGACCGTGCACCCCCGCGGCAGCGGGCGGGGTGCACGGTCGTTCCGCTCTTCGGCCCCGCTGCCGCCCCGGCGGCGGACCGGGCCGGAACGAAAGCCCGCCGGACTGGGCCGTGCGGGTTACGCGCCGTTGGCCCCTCGGTGCTCGGCAGCGATGCCGAAACGCCGGCGCTCCGGGGACGCGGCCGCCGCCGCGGACTCGCGGACGCTGGAGACCGCGGTGACGACCTGGTCCTCCGCGGATTCCTGGAGCCCCTCGAGGCGCTCGAGGTCGGCGGCGGAGACGAGGGCGACGAGAGGCTTTCCGTGGCGCGTCACGACGACACGCTCGCCGCCGTACACCACCCGGTTGATCAGGTCGGCGAGCTCAGCCCTGGCTTGCGTCACCGGAATCTCGTAGGCCATGCCCCCAGCTTACGGGGACCCCTCCGGCGGCCCGCCGGTTCGGCGTCCCCAGAGGCAAGCCACTCCCTCACTCTGTACGTCCTGTACATTTTCTACAGAGAGCTCTGCCGGAGACGGCTCTGCCGCGAGGAGGGGTATGCCATGACCCGACCGTCCGCCCGCTATGTCCTGCCCGAGTTCACCGAGCGCACCAGCACGGGCCACCGCACGCTCGATCCGTACGCGAAGCTCCTGGAGGAACGGATCGTCTTCCTCGGCACGCCGATCGACGACACCTCCGCGAACGACGTGATGGCGCAGTTCATGCACCTCGAGCACGCCGCCCCGGACCGCGACATCTCGCTCTGCATCAACTCTCCGGGTGGCTCGTTCAGCGCGATGTCGGCGGTCTACGACACGATGCGGTACGTCGGCTGCGACGTGGAGACGGTCTGCCTGGGACAGGCAGGCTCGTCCGCCGCCGTCCTGCTCGCGGCCGGTACGCCCGGCAAGAGGTTCGCGCTGCCCGGCGCCCGCATGGTGATCCGGCAGCCGGCTCTGCCCGAGCCGACCGAGGGCCGGCCGAGCGACCTCGTCATCCAGGCCGAGGAGTTGGAGCGGATCCGCGCCCTGCTGGAAGGAATGCTCGTTCGGCATACGGGGCGCAGGCCACGGCAGGTCCGCGAGGATCTGGAACGGGATCTGATCCTGGACGCGCGGGGAGCACTGGAGTACGGGCTGGTGGACGGGATCATCCCCAGCCGCAAGGCGTCCCGTACCGCGCCGGGCGCGAGGTGAGCCGCCGATGCTGCCTCCGGAGCTGCCGCCGCTGCCCGCGCTGACCCGGGCCGAGGGCGAACTGATCGACCGTTATCTCGACGCGGTCGATCTGCTGGGCCGGATCAACCCGGCACAGCACGGGGACACGTACCGCGGACTGCGGGCCGCCCAGGCGCTGGTGCGTACCGCGGCCGAACTGCGCGACGCGCTGGCCCTCATGCACCAGAGGGGCGAGACGGAGCTGCACGCGGCTACTCTCGCGCGGGCGATGCGGGTGCTGGACGGCGAGCGGCGCACCGCCCGGGTCACCGTCCCGCCCGGTGGCGGGGGTTGACGGACGCCTGTCCGCCGCCGACTCGAAACGGCCCAAATGGCGTACCCCCGTTCGGCGTAGTCGAGCGTCCATTCGTGAGACCGTCGGCGTTGCGCAACACGCCTGTCCGAAAGGGACGGTGAGGTGCTTCGGTGCTGGTCCGGGGGTCCTTCGACCCCTCGACCATGACTCGAACACAGCAATGTCCACCCGAACGGGTGAGTGGTGAGTAACGCCACAAACCCCCGATTCCATTGGGTATTTCGGACACCTGTGAGTGAAGATCCCTGTCTGACGACAAGCCCCCGCCACAGCGGCGGGGCGGTCCGGGCGGACGCCGAGTCCTGCCGCCGCCCGGATGACCGGTCGACAGGAGTGGATCGGCAGGAGTGGAGGACCCGAGCAAGACGGGTCGCCGGAACGGACGTTCGTTCGTCTGTTTGTTCGTTCCGAGCAGCCCTTGGGGTGAAGCCGCGGCAACGCGGCCGGGCTACTTCGCCAGCCCGAATCCGACAGGTCATCCTTCACAGGCGGCTGACGAAGGGTTGCGCATGACTGCGCTCAATCGTGTCCCGTCGCTCATGGCCCGGGCCGGTACGGCCTCGGCCCTCACCATCGCCGCCGTGGGCGGCTCGATCGTGGTTCCGGGCGTCGCGGCCGACGCCTCGGCCGCGACGATGGCGACGAAGGCACTCCAGGTCGCGGCCTCCAAGAAGGGCTCGCCCTACAAGTGGGGCGCCACCGGGCCACGGAGGTTCGACTGCTCCGGGCTCACGCTGTACTCGTACAAGAAGGCGGGCAAGACCCTGCCGCGCACGGCCGCCCAGCAGTACAACAAGACGCACCACATCTCCGCGCGCAGCCGCAAGGCCGGAGACCTGGTGTTCTTCCACTCCGGCTCCAGCGTCTACCACGTCGGCATCTATGCCGGTAAGGGGAAGATCTGGCACGCCCCGAAGACCGGTGACGTGGTGAAGCTGGAGAGGATCTGGACGAGGAGCGTCTGGTACGGCCGGGTCAGCTGACCCGCCGAGGGGGTGGCGGCTCCTGCCGCTCCGTCACCCCCTCGGGTCCCGGCCCGGACTGATCCGGGGTCACAGGAGCGCCAGGAACGCTTCCAGCGACAGGGCCGCCCCGAGCGCCGTGAGCGCCACGCCGGTGCCCGTGTGCAGCGCCCTGGCGGCCCGCGGCCGGCGCAGCCACCGGCCGAGCCGGTCGACCAGCAGGGCCACCATCTGGAACCAGGTCAGCGCCAGCGCGCACACGATGAGCGCGAGCAGCAGCGTCCTGGGCAGCGCCGCGCCGCCCGGCGGCACGAACTGCGGCAGCAGGCTGAGGAAGGTCAGCGAGGCCTTGGGGTTGAGGACGTTGGTGACGAATCCCTGCCGCAGGGGGTGCGCCTGCGTCGCCGGATCCGCCTCGGACGCCCCCGCGGGCCGTCGCGGTGTCCGCAGGGTCCGGACGCCGAGGTGGAGGACGTAGGCGCCGCCCAGCAGTTGCAGGGCGCGGAACAGCGCCGGAACGGCCACCAGCACGGCGGCGACGCCGGCGGCCGCCAGTGTGGTGTGCACCAGGAGCCCGCCCGCGATGCCGAGCCCGCAGACCGCGCCCGCCCGGCGGGAGACCAGCGCGTTGCGTACGACGACCGTGAAGTCGGCACCCGGCACGGCGACCAGTCCGGCCGCGATCGCGGTGAAGGCGATGAGCTGTCCGTCCATGGCGCCCAGCCTGCCCGGCCGAGGCCTTCAGCAGGTATTTCGAATCTGCGGGGTCAGCCTTAAGCAGTCGTTTAGGCTGGCATCCGTCATGTACGACCCCACACGACTCGCCGCCCTCGTCGCCGTAGCGGAGGCGGGATCGATCACCCGTGCCGCCGAGCGTCTCGGCTACACGCCTCCCGCGCTCTCCCAGCAGCTGGCCAAACTGGAACGGGAGGCGGGCACGGCGCTGCTGGTGCGCCACCACCGCGGCGCACGGCTGACGGACGCCGGCGAGCTGCTGGTGGCGCGGGCACGCCGGGTCCTCGACGAGCTGGAGCTGGCCCGGCACGAGCTGGCGCGGCTGGCCGGGGTGTCGGGCGGCTCCCTGCGGCTGGGGACCTTTCCCACCGCCGGCGTGCATCTGCTTCCGCCGGCGCTCAGCGCGTTCCGCCGGGCGCACCCGCACGTGGAGCTGTCGGTCGCGGACTACGACCCTCCGGCGGGCGTGGCGGCGGTGGCGGCCGGGGAGGTGGATCTGGCCCTCACCCACACGTACCACCCGGCCGAGTCCCTCCCCGTGCCGTCCTCGGTCCGTCTGGAGCCGGTTCTGGTCGAGGAGCTGGTGCTGGTGACCTCTCCGGGTCATGAGCTGAGCAGCGCGTCCTCCCGGCTGCCGCTGGCCGCGCTCGCGGGGCAGCCGCTGATCAGCATGGCGCCGCACCATGTGGCCCGGCGTGAGGTGGAGGCCCTTCTCGTGGCGGCCGGGGCCGCTCCGGCGCTGCTGGTGCCGACCCCCGGCTATGCCGTGGTGTGCGCGCTGGTGAGTGCCGGGCTCGGCGTGGCGGTCGTACCGGAGATGGTGGCGCGGACGGCGGTGACCACGGTCGGGGTACGCCCGCTGGAAGGGGGCGAGTTGCGGCGTACGATCTCGGTCGCGTACCGGGCCGACGGGGTGACGCCTGCCGCGGAGGCCTTCCGGGCGCTGCTGCGGGGCGCGTTCGGACGTGCGCACCAGTCGTCGCAGGGGGTCTGAGTGCTATGGCTCCTGCTGTCCCGCCGCGGTGACCGGCTGGGCGGGTACCGTCCACGGCAGTTCGATGGAGACGGTCTTGCCGCCTTCGCGAGTGGGCCGGACCCGTAGCTTGCCGCCGCACTCGGCGGTGAGCCAGCGGATGATGACCATGCCCCGGCCGTTGTCCTGCTGGACGGCCGCCGGAAGCCTCTTCGGGAAGCGCGGATGGCTGTCGGTGACCCCGATGCGCAGGTGTTCGTCACGGTCGAGCACGATGTGCACCGTAAAGGTGGGTGACTGCCCGAAGGTGTGCTGTACGGCATTGGTGGCGAGTTCGGAGATGATGAGGCGGATCGTGTCGGCCGTTTCGGTGCCCGGTGGCAGGCCCCATTCCGCCAGCGTGGCCAGTACGTAGGAACGGGCCGCGGAGACCGAGACGGGATCGCTCGGCAGAGTGACGGATGCTTCCAGATGGTCTGCCATGGCGACGTCGTCCCTTTCCCACGGGACCGGAGCCCGACACGGTGCGGATGGTTCGAGTACGGTCCCGGACTGGTGCTTCGTCGCCAGACTGCCATTACCGCGCCGGTCACGGGTGGCGATCCACCAAGATATGCATATATCTGTCGCTCGAAGCGGTGAACTCTGCGACGGCAGACCGTATTTGGGCGGCTCGGAAGGAGTAGGGAGTAGCCCATGCAGAACGGTCCCGCGGTGCGCCGCCGGAAACTGGGCGCCGAACTGCGCACCTTGCGCACCGGGGCGGGTCTCACGAGCGGTGAGGCGGCCCGCCTTGTGGGCTGGCACCAGTCGAAGGTGAGCCGGATCGAGACGGGCGCCAGTGGGGTGAAACCGGCCGATGTGCGGTTACTCCTGGACGCGTACGGCGTGACGGAGGGCCAACTGCGCGAGCTGCTGATGGTGTTGGCCGGCTCGGACGACGTCGGCGGCCGTCATCACTGGTGGCACGCCTATCGCGGGGTGCTGCCGCCCGCGTACCGGGACTTCATCAGCCTGGAGTCGCAGGCGAGCGCGATGCGCACGCTCGAGACCTCGGTGGTCCCGGGGCTGCTGCAGACGCCGGAGTACGCGCGGGCGGTGACCCGGGCGGCCGTCGGCGGGTTCGGCGACGCCGGAGAACGGCTGGACGCGCTGGTGGAGGTGCGGCTGGCCCGGCAGGACGTGCTGCGGTCGGATCCGCCGCTGGAGCTGAGCGCCGTACTCGACGAGGCGGTGCTGCGGAGGGAGGTCGGCGGTCCGGAGGTCATGGCGCGGCAGCTGGAACGCCTGGTGGAGGCGGCTCGGCTTCCCCAAGTGAGGCTTCAGGTGTTGCCATTCGCCGCCGGAGCGCACATCGGCATCACTGGCCCTTTCGTTATCTTCTCATTTCCGAGCACATCTGATCTGGATGTGGTTGTTCTCGACCACTTGACGAGTAGCCTCTACCTCGAACGGAAAGAAGACCTCATGGCCTACTCCGAGGCCTTCAACACCCTTCGGATCCACGCCCTTTCGCCCGAGGAATCGTTGGATTACATCGCCGGGATAGGTGACGGCGCATAAGGAGGCACCATGACTGCACTGCCTCGGCACGTACCTTCCAGTACCGATCTGAACGGCGTGCGATGGCTGCGCAGCAGCTACAGCACGGGAGCGAACAACTGCGTGGAGACGGCACGGCCGCGCTCCGGTCCGCTGACCGGGCTGCTCGCCGTGCGCGACTCCAAGGATCAGGCCGGGCCCGCGCTGCTCTTCTCCCCCGAGAGCTGGGCGGGGTTCCTGACCACGCTCCGCTGATCACCGTTCACGACAACCCGAACCACTGACCGAATTCAGCCAGGGCGACGCACGGCCGTGTCACGCCGACTCATGGTCGCGTCTCGCCGATCACACGTACAGCGCGTTCGATCTCGGCCTCGGAAAGGTCCGCACGGGCGGTCAGCCTGAGCCGTGAGATGCCGTCGGGCACGGAAGGAGGACGGAAACAGCCCACGGCCAGGCCTGCCGTACGGCAGTCGGCCGCCCAGCGCACCGCCTGCTCGGGCGACGGCGCACGCACGGAGACGACCGCGGCGTCGGGACGCACCGCTTCCATTCCCGCGGCGGTCAGCCGTGCGTGCAGTTCCGCGGCCACCTCGCGGGCCCGCGTCGCACGTGTCGGCTCACGGCGCAGCAGCCGCAGAGCGGCCAGGGCCGCCCCGGCGGCCGCCGGCGCCAGGCCCGTGTCGAAAATGAACGTTCGTGCCGCGTTGACCAGGTGGTCGATCACCCCGGCGGGACCGAGCACGGCACCACCCTGGCTGCCCAGCGACTTGGACAGGGTGACGGTCACGACGACGTCGTCCGCGCCCGCGAGCCCGGCCGCGTTCGGCGCTCCCCGGCCGCCGTCGCCCAGGACGCCGAGCCCGTGCGCGTCGTCGACGACCAGCCCGGCACCGTACTCGCGGCACGCCCCGGCGAGCGCGGCCAGCGGCGCCGCGTCCCCGTCGACCGAGAACACCGTGTCCGAGACGACGATCGCGGATCCCTCGTGCGTGCCGAGCGCCTTGCGGACCGCGTCCGGGTCGGCGTGCCCGACGACCTGCCTGGCGCCACGGGCCAGCCGGCAGCCGTCGATCAGCGAGGCGTGGTTGCCCGCGTCGGAGACGATCAGCGAGCCGTGCGGACCCAGCGCGGTGACCGCGGCGAGGTTGGCGGCGTATCCGGACGAGAAGACCAGCGCCGCCTCGAAACCGCAGAAGTCGGCCAGCTCGCGCTCGAGCTCGGTGTGCAGCTCGGTGGTCCCGGTGACCAGCCGGGACCCGGTGGCCCCACCGCCCCAGGTGCGCGCCGCGGTCGCGGCCCCCTCGGTGACCTCGGGGTGATGGGCCAGCCCCAGGTAGTCGTTGCTCGCCAGGTCCAGCAGCGGTGAATCGGCCGGGCGGGGACGCAGTGTCCGTACGAGTCCGGCGCGGCGGCGTTGCTCCGCCTGGTCGTCGATCCAGCCGAACGCCATGGGTCCTCCGGGGCTTTTGTAGGTAGCGGACAGACACTAGCCGGACGCCCGGCCGCCCAGGGTGTGGCAATACCCACACGGTGATCCGTCTCCGTTGTGCAAACTCTCCTTGGCCCGGGGCGGTCCCGTAAGACAGGATCGGACCTCATGGACCTGCTGAACACGCTGGTGGACAAGGGGCTTCGGCGCGAGCTGCCGACCCGCGACGAAGCACTCGCCGTGCTCGCCACCTCCGACGACGACGTGCTCGATGTGGTGGCCGCGGCCGGCAAGGTGCGCCGGCACTGGTTCGGCCGGCGCGTGAAACTTAACTACCTGGTCAACCTCAAGTCCGGCTTGTGCCCGGAGGACTGCTCCTACTGCTCGCAACGGCTCGGCTCCACGGCCGGCATCCTGAAGTACACCTGGCTCAAGCCCGACCAGGCCTCCGAGGCCGCCGCCGCCGGCCTGGCCGGGGGTGCCAAGCGCGTCTGTCTGGTGGCCAGCGGACGCGGCCCGACGGACCGGGACGTGGACCGGGTGTCGGACACCATCAAGGCGATCAAGGAGCAGAACGAGGGCGTCGAGGTGTGCGCCTGTCTCGGTCTGCTCTCCGACGGTCAGGCCGAGCGGCTGCGCGAGGCGGGCGCGGACGCGTACAACCACAACCTCAACACCTCCGAGGGAACGTACGGGGACATCACGACCACGCACACGTACGCCGACCGGGTGGACACGGTGCAGAAGGCGCACGCGGCCGGTCTGTCCGCCTGCTCCGGTCTGATCGCGGGCATGGGCGAGTCGGACGAGGACCTGGTCGACGTCGTCTTCTCGCTGCGCGAGCTGGATCCGGACTCCGTTCCGGTGAACTTCCTGATCCCGTTCGAGGGCACGCCGCTGGGCAAGGAGTGGAACCTCACCCCGCAGCGGTGTCTGCGCATCCTGGCGATGGTCCGGTTCGTGTGCCCGGACGTCGAGGTGCGGATCGCGGGCGGCCGCGAGGTGCACCTGCGCACCATGCAGCCCCTCGCCCTGCACCTGGCCAACTCCATCTTCCTCGGTGACTACCTCACCAGCGAGGGCCAGGCGGGCAAGGCCGACCTGGAGATGATCGCGGACGCCGGGTTCGAGGTGGAGGGTGCCGACCAGGTGACGCTGCCGAAGCACCGCGCGGACGCGGGGGGCGGCTGCGGTTCCCACGCCGAGTCGGGCTGCGGTGCGCACGAGGGCGCGGGCTGTGGCTCACACGAAGGTGCGGGCTGCGGTTCCCACGAGGGTGGTGGGGTCTGCGGTTCCGTCGCCGCCGCGCCGGTGGACGCCGCCGCGCAGGCCAGCGAGCCGCGCACCGATCTGGTCGCCGTCCGTCGCCGGGGCGCGGGAACGGACCTCGCGCCCAATGCCTGACCTGAGTGTGGCCGAGCTGCTGGAGCTCGACCGCCGGCACGTGTGGCATCCCTACGGGCCGATGCCGGGCCGCTCCGAACCGCTCGTCGTGGAGTCGGCGAGCGGGGTGCGGCTGACCCTGGCGGACGGCTCGGGCGAACTCGTCGACGGCATGTCGTCCTGGTGGTCGGCGATCCACGGCTACAACCACCCGGTGCTCAACGAGGCCGCGCGGGGCCAGCTCGGGCGGATGAGTCACGTGATGTTCGGCGGGCTCACGCACGAGCCCGCCGTGCGCCTGGCGAAGCTCCTTGTCGACATGTCGCCGAACGGGCTGGAGCACGTGTTCCTCGCGGACTCCGGCTCGGTGTCGGTCGAGGTCGCGGTCAAGATGTGCCTGCAGTACTGGCGCTCGCTGGGCCGCCCGGCCAAGCGCCGCCTGCTGACCTGGCGCGGCGGCTATCACGGCGACACCTGGCAGCCCATGTCCGTGTGCGACCCCGAGGGCGGGATGCACGAGCTGTGGACCGGTGTGCTCCCGCACCAGGTGTTCGCGGACGCGCCGCCCGCGGACTACGAGGAGTCGTACGCCGACCATCTGCGCGCCGCGATCGAGCGGCACGCGGATGAGCTGGCCGCGGTGATCGTCGAGCCGGTGGTGCAGGGCGCGGGCGGGATGCGGTTCCACTCCCCCGCCTATCTGCGGGTGCTGCGCGAGGCGTGCGACGCGCACGGCGTCCTGCTGGTGTTCGACGAGATCGCGACCGGCTTCGGGCGTACGGGCGAGCTGTTCGCGGCGGACCACGCGGCGGTGACGCCGGACGTGATGTGCGTGGGCAAGGCGCTGACCGGTGGCTATCTGACGATGGCGGCGACACTGTGCACTTCACGGGTGGCCGACGGCATCTCGCGGGGCGAGGTGCCGGTGCTGGCCCACGGCCCGACGTTCATGGGCAATCCGCTGGCGGCGGCCGTGGCCTGTGCCTCGATCGGGCTGCTGCTGGGTCAGGACTGGCGGGCCGAGGTCGCGCGCATCGGGAGCGGGCTCCGCGAGGGTCTGGCTCCGGCCGCCGACCTGCTCGGTGTGAAGGACGTACGGGTTCTGGGCGCGATCGGGGTCGTGCAGCTCGACCACGAGGTGGACATCGCGTCGGCCACCCGGGCGGCGGTGCGGGAGGGCGTGTGGCTGCGTCCGTTCCGCGACCTGATCTACACCATGCCGCCGTACGTCACGGGCGACGCGGACGTGGCACGGATCGCGCGCGCGGTGTGCGCGGCGGCACGGGAGGGATGAGATGCCGGTACTGGTGATCACGGGCACGGGCACGGAGGTCGGCAAGACGGTCACGACCGCCGCCGTCGCCGCCTCCGCCCTGGCCGCCGGACGGTCGGTGGCCGTGCTGAAGGCCGCGCAGACCGGTGTGCGGCCGGACGAGCGCGGGGACGCCGACGAGGTCGCACGTCTGGTGGGCGGCGTGACGGCGACCGAACTGGCCCGCTACCCGGAGCCGTTGGCGCCCGGCACGGCGGCGCGGCGGGCGGGCCTGGCTCCCGTGCACCCGCACGAGGTGGCCTAGGCGGCGGCCAAGCTGGCCACCGATCACGACCTGGTGCTGGTCGAAGGGGCGGGCGGGCTGCTCGTCCGGTTCGACGCGGCGGGCGGCACACTGGCGGACGCGGCCCGGCTGCTGAACGCGCCCGTGCTGGTCGTCGCCGCCGCCGGCCTGGGCACCTTGAACACCACCGAGCTGACGGCGCGTGAACTGCGGTCCCGGGAGATCGGGCTGCTCGGTGTGGTGATCGGCAGCTGGCCCGAATCCCCCGACCTCGCCTCGCGCTGCAACGTCGCGGACCTGCCGGAGGTGGCCGGCGCCCCGCTGCTGGGCGCGCTGCCCTCCGGGGCCGGTGCGCTGGCGCCCGCCGACTTCCGCGCGGCGGCTCCCGGCTGGCTGTCGCCCCGTCTGGACGGAAGCTGGGACGCGGAGGCCTTCCGCGTGCGGGAAGCACCGTGACGGACCGGCTCCGGTGCGCCGGACGCGGACCCTCCCCCCGAGGGCCGCGCGCCCGGCCGCCGGGTCGGCCGGACGGGCCGTCCTTCGCCGCGAGCGGCCGTACCAGCTCGATCCGTGACCGGATGCCCAGCCGGGCGAAGACACCGCGCAGATGGTGGTCGACCGCGCGGGGCTGGCGGCGAGCCGGTCGGCGGTCTCACGATTAGTGTCGCCGTCGGGGTCCATGCGGGCCACCATCAGCTGCTGGACCGTGAGCAGGGCTGCCGCTTCCACGGCGGCGGCCGTGTTCACCCGCGTGCCCGGCGCGCGGAGTTCGGCGCGGGCCCGGGAGGCGCAGTGCGGCGCGCCGAAGGACTCGAAGGTCTCGAGGGCGCTGTGCAACCGGTCGCGGGCCTCGCTGCGCCGCCGCAGCGCGCTCCCGAACAGCAGCTCGGTGCGGGCGCGTTCGAAGCCCCGGATGCCGCGGGCGTGCAGGTCCGGAGCCGTGCGGCCGCCTCCCTGTGCGGCCGGCTTTGCGTCCTGCAGGGAGATACAGACGGGCAGTTCTTTCCCGACCGCGCTCGACTCCGGTGACGGGAACCCCGGCAGCGTGTCGTACGCGGCCTACCGGTCGGACCGCGACGAGGCGATCAACCCGGACATCTCGGCGGAGCTGCGCGGTGCGGCCGGCGTGGACGTCGGCTGCGTCTCGCACACCGGCATGAACGACGACCACGGCGTTTACGAACAGGTGCGCGACTTCATCCGATGAGCCCTCGGCGGGGGTGCGACGGGCCCGCGCGGGGGAGAATCCCTCCAGGCCCGTCCTGGCCGTCCTGGCCGTCCTGGCCGTCCTGTCTGGGAGGTTGCCATGGGGATACGGCCCGCAGGCTCCGGCAAGCCGGCGCGGGATCCCGTCCACCACCCGCTGTTCGCCCGCTGCTACGCCCGCGTCAGCGCCCGTGCCGAGACCAGGCTCGGCATGGGCGGAGTGCGTGACCGGATGCTCGCCGGGCTGTCCGGGCGCGTGATCGAGATCGGCGCGGGCAACGGACTGAACTTCGCCCACTATCCGAGCGCCGTCTCGGAGGTGGTCGCCATCGAACCGGAGCGCCTGCTGCGGCGGTTGGCCGTACAGGCCGCCCTGCGCTGCGAGGTGCCCGTCGACGTGGTGCCGGGGGCGGCCGAGGCGCTGCCGGTGAAGAGCGAGGCCTTCGACGCGGCGGTGCTGTCCCTGGTGCTGTGCAGTGTCCGTGACGTGCCGCGCGCGCTCGGGGAGTTGCGGCGCGTGCTGCGGCCGGGCGGGGAGGTGCGGTTCTTCGAGCACGGCCGGGGCGGCGGCCGGGCGATGACCTTCACCCAGCGCGCCCTGGACCGCACCGTGTGGCCCGCACTCAGCGGCGGCTGTCACCTCGCCCGTGATCCGGTCGCCGCGTTGCGGGACGCGGGATTCGAACTCGGTCCCTATCGGCGCGTGCTGATGCCGGAGAGCGGGCCGAAGCTGCCCGCCTCGTACTGTGTCCTTGGCACCGCCTGGCGTCCTGACCTGCGCGGGGGCGCCGCGCATCTCTGATCCGGCGCCCGGCGAGGCTGCCCGGCGCTGCTCGGCGTCCACCTGTGGGTGGAGATTGCCCCTTACACGGGTACCGGGAGCACGACCTGTGGCGGAGACCGCCTCGGCCACAGGGGGGATTCCGGCTGTGCGGGCCGTCACACTAGGCTCGGCCGCGACACGGGAGTCCTGACGTCGAGGTGAGCTAGGAGGCGGTCTTGTCCACACCTGCTGCGGAGCACCCGCCGGACGGACCGGTCGACGGGATCGCCGCCCGCGCCCGCGGACTGACCAAGGCGTACGGCTCGGGCGAGACCACGGTGCTCGCCCTGGACTCGGTGGACGTGGAGATCGCGCGCGGCCGCTTCACCGCCGTCATGGGGCCATCGGGCTCGGGCAAGTCCACCCTGATGCACTGCCTGGCGGGACTCGACACCGTCTCCGCGGGCCAGGTATGGCTCGGCGACACGGAGATAACGGGGCTGAAGGAGCGCGAGCTGACCCGGCTGCGCCGGGACCGGATCGGCTTCATGTTCCAGTCGTTCAATCTCATCCCGACCCTGAACGCGGCCGAGAACATCACTCTGCCCATGGACATCGCGGGCAAGAAGCCCGACGAGAAGTGGCTGGACCAGGTCATCGACACGCTGGGGCTGCGGGACCGCCTCAAGCACCGGCCGGCCCAGCTCTCCGGCGGACAGCAGCAGCGCGTCGCCTGTGCGCGGGCGCTGGCCTCCCGGCCGGAACTGATCTTCGCGGACGAGCCGACCGGCAACCTCGACTCACGGGCCGGGCTCGAAGTGCTGAGCTTCCTGAGGGACGCCGTCGACGACCTCGGTCAGACCGTGGTCATGGTGACCCACGACCCGGGTGCCGCCGCCCACTCCGACCTGGTCCTCTTCCTCGCCGACGGGCGGATCGTGGACCGGATGGAGCGGCCGACGGCGGACGCCGTGCTGGAGCGGATGAAACGCTTCGACGTCATCCGGGCGCAGGTCGACGGCGACGGCACCGCCGAGGAGGACTGACCCGGTGCTGAAGGCAACCCTCAGGAGCTTCCTCGCCCACAAGGGACGGCTGACGCTGTCCGCCCTGGCCGTCGTCCTGTCCGTGGCATTCGTCGCGGGCAGTCTGATCTTCTCCGACACGGTCACCCACACCTTCGACCGGCTCTTCGCCTCCACCGCCGCCGATGTGACGGTGGGGCCGAAGGAGGACCTCAAGTCGTCCGTGCCCACCGGTGCCGTCCAGACCGTCCCGGCGGCACTCGCGGACCGGGTCGCGAAGGTCGACGGGGTCGCGGAGACCCACGCCGACGTGTCCGTCCAGAACATCGTGGTGGTCGACGGCCACAACAAGTCCGTCGGACCCACCACGGGTGCCCCGACCATCGCCACCGACTGGTACCTCACCGACCGCAGCCCCGTGAAGCTGACCTCCGGACACGCCCCGAGCGGCGCGGGCGAGGCGCTGCTCGACGCGGACACCGCCGACAAGAAGCACGTGCGGATCGGCGACACGCTGACCGTGCAGGCGCAGCCGGGCACCTTCAAGGTGCGTATCGTCGGCATCGCCACCTTCACCACCACCAACCCGGGCGCGGCGCTCGTCTTCCTCGACCCCGCGGTCGCGGCGCGGGAACTGCTCGGCTCCGCCGGCAAGGCCACCAGCATCTCGGTGGACGCCGCGAAGGGCGTGACCGACGACCAGCTCAAGCAGCGCGTCGGCCAGGCCGTGGGCACCGGCGCCTACGACCTGAAGACCGCCGACGAACAGGCCAAGTCGGACGCGGCCGACCTCGGCGGGTTCCTCGACGTCATCAAGTACGTGATGCTCGGCTTCGCCGGGATCGCGGTCCTGGTCGGCATCTTCCTCATCGTCAACACCTTCTCCATGCTGATCGCCCAGCGCACCCGCGAGCTGGGTCTGCTGCGCGCCCTGGGCGCCGACCGGCGGCAGGTGCGGCGCTCCGTGCTGACGGAAGCGGTGCTGCTCGGTGTGGTCGGCTCGACGCTGGGACTCGCGGCCGGGATCGGGCTCGCGTTCGGGCTGATCCACCTCATGAGCGCGTTCGGCATGAACCTGAAGGCCACCGAGATGGTCATCAAGTGGCCGACACCCGTCTCGGCGTACGTCGTCGGCGTCGGCGTCACCTTCGTCGCGGCGTACCTCCCCGCCCGGCGCGCGGCGACCCGGTCGCCCCTGGGGGGGCGCGCCGCCCCCCCGATAGCCGGGGGGGGGGGGGGGCGGGAGACACCCGCG